>NZ_JAFMOZ010000128.1:0-124555 GCF_019049615.1 Rahnella sp. BCC 1045
GGGTTGGGGTGGGGTATTAAGGTCAAAAACAAGATTTAAAGTTTGTTTAGACAAGGCGTTAGCTTTTAAAACCCCCTCCCGACCTCCCCCTTCGCAGGGGGAGAAGCAAGGCAAAAACTAAACTGGTTTAATTTCCTGCTGAAAATCTTCAGCATCTACGTCATACCCCGACGGTTCCCACCGCACCGCTGTCAGCACGATGAGTCCTGCCAGCGGCGCTAACGCGATCACCCAAAACACGCCGGTGCCTAACGCGGCGGAAAGCACCGGGAACAGGAACAGGGAAAGGGTGGAACTGGCGCGCATCAGCGTCTGGTTGAAACCGACACCCATGCCGCGCAGCGACGTCGGGTAGCTCAGCGAAGCGAATGTCATGGTGTGCGAGCCCGGACCGAATCCCTGGCCGAACAGGAACAATGCCAGCATGGCGATGGAAATTGCCGCTTCACCGCCGTCGGCCGGACGGCCAACCAGCGCCAGCCCGATCATCGCAATGAGCTGACAGGCGTAACCGGCATAAGTCATTTTCCATGCACCAAATTTAGAGACATAGCGCACGGCAATCAGACCGCCGACAAACGCGAAGCACAGATTCAGGCCAAGCGAGAACAAAATGGTGCTGATCATCGACTGTTTCAGGAAGCTGGATAAAATTACCGGCAGACCGAACGCCACGGCGTTGTAGGCAAATGACGAGGCGACGGCGGTCACCGTAGCCAGCACGGTGCGGCGCAGATAAATGCCCTGCAACAGCGTGCCGTAATTCCGCCATGCCGCTTTGCGCACTTTCACCTGCGGCGTTTTATCGGCATCATCGGCAACAACCGCATTGATGTTATAGGATTTTCTCAGGATAGCCGCCGCACTTTGCAGGTCGCCCTGATTCGCCGCCCAGACCGGCGATTCATTCATGTAACGGTGGCGTATCGCGATAATCAGAATCGCCGGCACCGCGCCAAAACCGAGAATTAAACGCCACAGCCAGTCGGTGTGTGTGGCCGGCAATACCGCATAAAGCAGCAGAACCAGCAGATAGGAAACGCTGATCGCCGCGTACCATGTCGGGCACCACATCGCCACGCGCGAGGCTTTATTGCCGCGCCCCTGAAGCTTGGAAAATTCCGCCAGAAACGCCATCGCCACCGGTAAATCGATACCGACACCGAGGCCCATCACAAAGCGCGAGCCGCCGAGCACCCATTCATTTGGCGCAAAGGCACAGGCCAGTGCGGCAATCACAAAGAAGAACATGTCGGCCATGAACACACGGTAACGGCCAATTTTGTCGGTCAGATAGCCGCCGAAAAGCGCGCCGACAATCGCCCCGAAGGTGATTGCGGAAGCGACAAAGCCCGCGCCGGAAGGCGTCAGGCCGAACTGGCGGGTGATATCTTTCATCCCGAAGGCCAGCGCACCGAGGTCGTAAGCGTCGAGGAAAACGCCGCCCAGTGCGATAGCTATCACGATGCGCGCGTCGCTGATTTTCGCGGCGCCACGGTTCACTAACTGAGTAATATCGGCAGCAGAACGAATCACCACCGGTTTGTCAGACGCAGAATCTGCGCTGTAATCCCCTGAAGAGGCGGCGGGAGAGGCCGCAATTGAATCAGACATTGTTGTGTTTACGCTTTTTGACAAAAAAACCAGCATAGAGGCGAGGTGATGCCGGTCACAAGTCCTGATTCAGCGATACGTAAAAACAAATGGCTATAAGTTAAAGCTAAGTGATCTAAGCCTGCGCAGGCCAGCGTAAAACGGCCTTCATCACCTTGCCGCAGGCGGCATCGTCAATAGCCTGACGGATATCCTGAAAGTCGTAAAAATGCAGCAGGCGGTCGAAAGGAAATTGCCCGGCCTGCCAGAGTGTAATCATTTTTGGGATGAACGCCTGCGCCACGGAGTCGCCCTGGATCACGCTGAGTATTTTCCTCCCGCGCGAAAGCGTTGCCCCGCCCGTACCGGTCAGCCGTACCATTGTGCCGCCGTCTTTCAGCGCGTCCTGCCCGAGTTTATCCAGCGCGGAAACGCCCGCCGTATCGATAACGTAATCCAGAGTTTCGCGCAGACTACGCTCCTTTCCGGTTTTCATGGCTTCTGTCGCGCCCAGTTCCAGCGCCAGATCCCGCCGGTGCTGATGCTGATCGAGGGCGATAATCTCTTTTGCCCCAGCAATTTTTGCCGCCATCACCGCCGCCATGCCTACCGCACCGGTGCCAATGACCAGCAGACGATCGCTTTTTTTCACTTTCAGCGTATTCATTACCGTACCCGCACCGGTTTGCAGGCCGCAGCCGAGCGGAGCCAGCGTGGCGAGTGGCAGCGATTTACCGACTTTCACCAGATTTTGTTCCGTGACCAGCGCGTAACTGGCAAAGGAGGATTGCCCGAAAAAATGCCCGCTGATGCCCGGAGGGTAAGCGCTGCTGCCATCAAGGCGGGAGAAGCCAAAGTTCAGCGTAGAAAAATGTTCGCAGTCTGCCGGGCTGTGCGCGGAACAGGCGTCGCACTGGCCGCATGACTGAAAAGACAGCACAACGTGATCGCCCGGTTTTACCGTCGTCACCGCGCTGCCGATCTGCTCGACAATCCCCGCGCCTTCGTGGCCTAAAACAGCGCCCGGCGAGAAAAAACTGATATCGGTGTGGCAAATTCCGCAGGCAACGATGCGGACACCCACCTCATTACGGCGCGGCGCGCTCAGGCGCAACTTTTCAAATTTGAGCTGATGGTTATCACTGACCACGGCGGCTTCAATCATGCGTGGTGCGGTTCTTTTCGGGGAATAAACGGACATCTGGCTCTCCTTATTAAAGGGAAAACAGAAGATTCCGGCTCAGTGTTTTACCGGATAAGCTTCGAACATTTTTGCATTTTACTCAGCTACCGCTGCCTGCTTTTATGGCTCACCATCCATTCCCCTGCGCGAAATTGGACTATTCTTGTTAGCAGCTTGTTTATTCAGATGAAAGCAGAAAGACAGAGCAGTCGCCGGGCGACAAAAACCAACATAACCCGATAAGAGGATAGAACATGACTGTAACAACTGGGCGAGTACGGGGCGTTTCCATGGCAGCGCTGGCGCTGGTTTCGGCATTGAGTTTCAGCGCACAGGCCGCAGAGGATGCCGTTCGTGTTGGCTCGAAAATTGATACCGAGGGTTCCCTGCTAGGTAACATCATTATTCAGGTTCTGGAAGCCAACGGCATTCACACCACCAATAAATTGCAGCTGGGGACGACCAAAGTGGTGCGCGGTGCGATCACCGCCGGGGAAATCGATATTTATCCGGAATACACAGGTAACGGCGCATTCTTCTTCTCCGATGAAAAAGATCCGGCGTGGAAAAATGCGCAGGCCGGTTTCGATAAAGTGAAAAAACTCGATTACGACCAGAACAAGATTGTCTGGCTTGATCCGTCACCGGCGAATAACACCTGGACTATCGCGGTGCGTCAGGATGTGGCGAGTGCGCATGACCTGAAATCGCTGGCCGATTTGGGCAAATTCATCAGCAGCGGCGGGGATTTCAAACTGGCGGCATCGGCGGAGTTTATTGAGCGTCCGGATGCGTTGCCGGCGTTTGAAAATGCCTACGGCTTCAAGCTGAATCAGCAACAACTGTTGTCGCTGGCGGGCGGTGATACGGCGGTGACTATAAAAGCGGCGGCGGAAAAAACGTCCGGTGTGAACGCGGCGATGGCGTATGGCACCGACGGCCCGGTGGCCGCGCTCGGCCTGCAAACGCTGGAAGATCCGAAAGGTGTGCAGCCCATTTATGCGCCTGCGCCAATCATCCGCGAAGCCGCGCTGAAAGCGCATCCGAACATTCCTGATCTGCTGAAACCGGTCTTTGCTTCCCTCGATACTAAAACGCTGCAAACGCTGAACGCGAAAATTGCGGTCGATGGTCAGGATGCGAAGAAGGTCGCGGCGAAATATTTGCAGGACAAAGGTTTCGTTAAAAAATAACCGGGCAGTGACGCCCTGAATGCGGCCTGCGGGCCGTGTTCACTGAAATCAGGTAACGTTTTGGCTCATCATTCACCCGTTAAAAACCGCGTATTGCTGACGCTGGTTTTCCTGTTATTGCTGTCCGGTTCCGGTCTGGCCTTTCTCAGCCATGCGCCTAACCGCCTGGTGTCGGGGCAGGGCATTTCGCTGGCCTCGTTGCTCCACGGCTATACCTTTTTCGTGCTTCTGCCGGTGATATTGCTGGTGGTGAGCGCTTTTCTTACGTTGTTTGGCCGCAGCCATTTGCTGGTGATGTTGCTGGCAGAAATTCTCCTGGCGGCGCTGGTCTGGCTGGCCGGATATACCGCGGTACAACTGACCGGCGGCAACGAAGACAGTATTGCGCGCACCTCGCTCGGCGGCGGTTTCTGGGCGGCAGCGGCGCTGTGTCTGCTGATTGCCTCCGACGCCATTTCCCGTTTTACCCGCAATCACACCCTGCGCATTTTGCTCAATATCCAGATGCTGATCCCGGTGGTTTTGCTGCTGTTTTACGGCCAGCTTTCCGGGCTGTCGCTGCTGAAAGAGTACGACAACCGTTCAGACGTTTTTAACGACGCACTCTGGCAGCATCTGGGGATTTTGTTCGGCACGCTGGTGCCTGCGGTGCTGATCGGCCTGCCGGTCGGTTTGCTCTGCCACCGCCATGTGCGCTGGCGCGGGCCGGTGCTGTCGGTGCTCAATATTATTCAGACCGTGCCGTCGATTGCGCTGTTTGGCCTGCTGCTCGCGCCGCTGGCCGGGCTGGCAAAAGCGCTGCCGTGGCTGGGCGAACATGGGATCAGCGGTATCGGGCTGGCCCCGGCAATTATCGCGCTGGTGCTTTACTCCCTGTTGCCGCTGGTGCGCGGCGTGATTGCCGGGCTCGATTCCGTGCCGGAAGCGGTGATTGAATCCGCGCGCGGTATGGGCATGAACCGCGGGCAGGTCTTTTTCCGCGTCCAGATGCCGATTGCGCTGCCGGTTATCCTCACCGGCATCCGGATTGTGGCGGTGCAAACCGTCGGAATGGCGATGGTCGCGGCGCTGATTGGCGCGGGCGGGCTGGGGGCGATTATGTTCCAGGGCCTGTTAAGCAGCGCGCTGGATCTGGTGTTGCTCGGGGTGATCCCCGCGGTTCTGATGGCCGTCGTGGTCGACAGCATTTTTAAATTCGCAGTCTCAATACTGGAAACCTCACGCAGATG
This sequence comes from Rahnella sp. BCC 1045, assembly GCF_019049615.1. NCBI lineage: Bacteria > Pseudomonadati > Pseudomonadota > Gammaproteobacteria > Enterobacterales > Yersiniaceae > Rahnella > Rahnella sp. BCC 1045. The sequence goes on from NZ_JAFMOZ010000128.1 coordinate 5,199, forward strand.
ATTCATTTCAAGCAGGTAAGTAAACACTTTGCTGGCAAGGCGGTCGTGCGTGACCTGACGCTGGAAATGGCCAAAGGCGAATTCACCGTGCTGATCGGGACGTCCGGCTCGGGGAAATCCACCACGCTGAAGATGATCAACCGGCTGGAAGAGCACGATCGCGGCGAAATTCTCTTTGCCGGTGAACCGATTGAAAAATTTCGCGCGCAGGATTTACGCCGCCGGATGGGGTACGCCATTCAGTCGATTGGCCTGTTTCCGCACTGGACGGTGGAAGAGAACATCGCCACCGTACCGCAGTTGCTGAAATGGCCGAAGGCCAAAATCCGCGACCGCGTGACCGAATTGCTCGAACTGCTGAGTCTGGATCCGAAACAGTTCCGCACGCGTTATCCGCACCAGCTTTCCGGCGGGCAGCAGCAGCGTGTCGGCGTGGCGCGTGCGCTGGCATCAGACCCGGAGGTGCTGCTGATGGATGAACCGTTCGGCGCGCTCGATCCGGTGACGCGCGCGACGTTGCAGGAAGAAGTGGCGCGTATTCATAAACTCTCGCACCGCACGATTGTGCTGGTGACGCACGACATCGACGAAGCGCTGGCGCTGGCTGACCGCATCGTGCTGCTCAACGACGGGCAGGTGGTGCAGCAGGGTACGCCGCTGGAATTGCTGACCAAACCGGCGACGCCGTTCGTGCGTGATTTCTTTGGCGGCAGCGATATGGGCCTTCGTTTGCTGTCCTTGCAGGAAGTCGGTTCGCGCACACGTCAGGGCGAATATTACGCCGGTAATGAAAAACCTCTGGTGGCGTCGATGAGCCTGAGCCAGGCGCTGTCAAAATTTGTCGCGCAACAGGTTCAGCAACTGCCGGTGGTGGATGAGCAGGGGCAGCCGGTCGGTGTGCTGCATTTTGCGGATCTGACGACGACAGGGAACGCTGTATGAAACACGGCTTACGGCGAGTTCTCACGGATCCTCTCATCTGGGTACTGGCGCTTTTGCTGGCGCTGATTTTCGGCATGACGTCGCTCGGCGGCCTGTTTCACTGGATGTTTCCCGCGCTCAGCAGACCGGTGTATCAGCAGGAAAGCTTCGCCTCGCTGGTGGAAGCGCACCTCTTGCTGGTCGGTGTTTCCAGCCTGATTGCGGTGGTGATCGGCGTGGCGGCGGGCGTGGGTGTCACGCGTCCGGCGGGCAAGGAATTCCGCTCGCTGATCGAAACGCTGGTGGCGATGGGGCAGACTTTTCCGCCGGTCGCCGTGCTGGCGGTGGCGGTGCCGGTGATGGGGTTTAGCGAAAAACCGGCGATAATCGCGCTGGTGCTTTACGGCCTGCTGCCCATTTTGCAGGGCACCATTGCCGGGATTGAATCGGTGCCAGCGTCGGCACGCGAAATTGCGCAGGGCGTCGGGATGAGCCGCTGGCAGATGCTGAGAAAGGTCGAAATCCCGCTGGCCGCGCCGGTGATCATTGCCGGTATCCGCACATCAGTGATCATCAATATCGGGACGGCGGCGATTGCGTCAACGGTCGGGACATCAAGCCTGGGGTCGCCGATTATTATCGGTCTGAGCGGCTTTAATACGGCGTATGTTTTGCAGGGCGCGGTGATTGTCGCGCTGCTGGCGATTTGCGTGGATATGCTGTTTGAACGCTGGAGCCGCTGGCTGCAACGGTGGCAGCAGCGGTCTGGCGGTGAATCAGTGCGCTGACATCGAAGACGGCGCCGGAACTACGGAAGGGGCGTCGCTATCGCTGACCGGTTTGGCGTCGTCCTGAATCACCACCGCATAACCCGCGACCATAACGCCACCAATTGCGCCAATTGCCATCAGGCCGAACAGTGCGATAAATAATTTTTTGCCTAGCGAATTCATGTGCAGTACCTCGGAAATTTGAACGACGAATTATAAATTGTTTACCTCCTCCTGCAACACACTATTCATGCGCTAATTACGTTAACCGCCAATGCCTCTCATTTTTTGTCATATGCAGAAACTTTTTAGCAACATTTTGACGCGATCGCACAGATTCCCTTGCCGGTAATCGGGCCAATAGCGTTAACTGTTTGCCTTTATTATCACGCTAATAAGTTATTCCTATGACCGCCTCTGTGACCCGTTCCCTGCTGCCATTAATCGCAGCACTGTTTGCGTTGTATTTTATCTGGGGTTCTACCTATTTCGTGATCCGCGTGGGCGTGGAAAGCTGGCCGCCGCTGATGATGGCCGGGCTGCGTTTCTTTGTTGCCGGATGCATTATGTTCACCTTTTTGCTGCTGCGCGGGCATAAAGTCCCGACGCTGAAACAGTGGATGGCCGCCGGTGCGGTGGGCATCTTGCTGCTCTCCGTCGGTAACGGTCTGGTGACTGTCGCCGAACATATGCAGGTGCCGTCGGGCATTGCCGCGGTGATGGTCGCTACGGTTCCGCTGTTTACGCTGTGCTTCAGCCGTCTGTGGGGAATGCCCAACAGCCGTCTGGAATGGACCGGCGTGGCGATCGGCCTGTTTGGTATTGTGCTGCTCAATACCGGCAGCAATCTGGAAGGAAACCCGTGGGGCGCGGCGCTGATCCTGCTGGCCTCGCTGAGCTGGGCGTTTGGTTCGGTGTGGAGTTCGCGCCTGACCCTTCCGGTTGGCCTGATGGCCGGTGCGGCAGAAATGATTATTGCGGGTGTGGTATTGCTGGTTGCCAGCCGACTCACCGGTGAACATCTGTCGGCCGCGCCGACGCTCAGTGGCTTTCTGGCGCTGGGCTATCTGGTGGTTTTCGGCTCGATGATTGCCATCAGCGCCTATATGTTTTTGCTGAAAACCGTGCGTCCCGCCGTCGCCACCAGTTATGCCTATGTGAACCCGATAGTCGCGGTTTTGCTGGGTATCGGCTTCGCCGGTGAATCCCTTTCGCCAGTCGAATGGGTAGCGTTAGGCGTAATTCTTTGCGCCGTTCTGCTGGTGACGCTGGGTAAATTCGTCTTCGGCCGCCGCAAAACGGTGATTAAAGAGGTGAAGATTTAACCCCTTCACTTCTTCTCAAAGAACAGCGTCACACGCGCCACTTCGACGCCGAATTTTCTCAGCGATGTGACGTTAAACAGATGCTGTTCGTCCTGCTGATAAATCCAGTCGTCGAAGGTCAGGCGGTACGTGCTGCCGCCTGATTTAACGTCCATCACATATTTCCAGTTGAACGCATTTCCGGCCGATTGCCCGGTCGCGGTGCCGATAATGTCACCCGCCGTACCGGTATAACGGCCATCTGCGAGTTTCCGGATGCGCCAGACGCGGGTCTGTTTCTCGCCGTCGTCATATACAAAATCCTCGTGCAGCGTCAGCGTATCCGCCACCACGTCACCCTGAATTTTGGCGGTAAAACGCCGGGTCTGTTTATGGCTGTAATCCTGCACCATGCCGTATGCCACGGTATCACCGGCAAAATAGGTGAAGATATCCAGCGCTGGCTGCGCTTGCGCATAATCTTTGATACTGGCACTGCAACTGGTCAGCAGCAGCGCGCAGGCCGCCAGAAGGGGAAGAAGCATTTTGCGCAGGGCAGTCATAAAACCTCCGGTCGGATGAACATTAATCGGACGCCGTCGCGCCGATGAGCTTGCTGCGTAAATCAGGATATTGCGTGGCGGGTGAAAGCCAGATGGCCAGGAATGCGTCGCGAAACGCCGGGTTGAACGGTTCGCCGATGGGTTGAATCAGCACGCTGTTGGGCGCGCGGCTGTAAAACTGGCCACCGTTCTCATCAGCCAGAAAAACGATTTCGCTGCCGTTACTGACGTCCGGCCAGATTTTTTCAACGCGGTTCAGCCAGTCATTTTTCCGCGCCTGTTCGAGCAGTCCGAGTGCCTGCCATTGCTCTTCCGTGGCTTTGGTCAGTTCCTCGCGATCAATGCTGCGCAGATAGTCGATCACTAACGCCTGTGGCCATTTTTGCGCCTGATAATGGCCTTCCGGCGTCAGCAGTTGTGAGTTGTAAACTTCAAACGGCCCCCAGTTCAGCGTGGCGCGTCCCACCTGCCGCCAGTGATCCCACGGTGTGGCGGCGATAGCAGAGAATGAAAACAGCAGCGGTATTGCCAGCAGTAAAAAACGTTTCATCAGGTTCTCCGTGTGTTACGGAACAATACCGGCAGACTGACCAGCGGCAGGAAAACCGCCCATCCGGCGGCGAGCGCCAGCCAGACGTAAACCGGTGCGGCGATGAGCTGCATGGCGCCGAGCTGCATACCGAGGAAATACGCCAGCGGCCCGCTGACCGCGCCGAGCGGGATCAGCCAGTACCACGCAAGGCGTATTACGCCAAGCAGCCACAGCCACCACGCGCTGAACCCCAGCCAGAGCGCCATCATCCACGGCGGAACAGCCTGCGAATCTGTAAATTCCAACAGACCAAAAATACACCACAGCGAATCAAGCATGATGCCCAGCGTGCAAACGACCGCCACCCATAAACGTCGATGCGAAGGCGTAAACGCCAGCATCAGAAAACTGCTGATCAGCAGAAAAAAGATAAACTGGTCGCGTCCCCAGACTGCCAGTGTCCACCAGACATCAAAGCCCAGCGTCAGCAGCCAGAACCGCCACGATTTCATCCGCGTCGCTCGGCGATAAGCTGTACGGTGCTGATGGTGCGGGCGCGGAATCCGGCCTCGCAGTAGCACAGGTAAAACAGCCACAGGCGGCGGAAATGTTCGTCCTGAACGCCGTCCGGTTGAGCATTCCAGTAACGCTGTACCCGTTCGCGCCATTCGTGCAGCGTGCGGGCGTAATCAAAACCGATGTCGAACAAGTCGCGCACCACCAGGCCGGTATAACGGGTCATCGTTTCATTCATGGCGGTGATAGACGGCAGAAAACCGCCGGGAAAAACGTAGCGCTGAATAAAATCGACTTTGCGGCTGTACGTCGCGTAACGCTGATCGGCAATGGTGATTGCCTGGATCGCCAGCCGTCCCTGTGGTTTCAGCAGGGCATTGCAGCGTTTGAAGAAGGTGGAAAGGTAGCGTTTCCCGACGGCTTCGATCATTTCGATGGAAACCAGCTTGTCGTACTGGCCGTCGAGCGAGCGGTAATCTTCAAATAACACCGTCACGCGGTCGCTCAGCCCGGCATTCGCAATGCGTTGGCTGGCGTAGCGGAACTGCTCGCGGGAAATAGTGGTGGTCGTCACTTTGCAGCCGTATTCACGGGCGGCAAACTCTGCCATCGCGCCCCAGCCGGTACCGATTTCCAGCAGATGATCGCCCGCATGCAGTTGCAGTTGTTCGCACAAGCGGCGCATTTTGGCTTCCTGCGCCTGTTCCAGCGACATCTGCGGTGTCTGATACCAGGCAGATGAATAGAGCATTTGCTCATCCAGAAAGCCCTGATAAAAATCGTTACCGAGATCGTAATGCGCGGAGATATTTTTGCGCGCCTGCGTCGGGCTGTTGCGGCGGAATAAGTGAATCAGCCTGTTCAGCGGCGTACTCAGCCAGCTCAGCCGCGCTTCGATTTTATCCACCAGCTTCATGTTTTCGGCCAGCAGTTGCAGAACCGCCGTCAGATTGGGCGTCGTCCAGTCGCCATCAATAAAACTTTCGCCCGCCGCGATGCTTCCTCCGAGCAAAACCCGCCGGTAAGCCCGCAGATTGTGAACTTCAATTTCGCCCTGCAAAGGGGCTGTCGCGTCGCCAAAAAAGACCGCATCTTCACCCGGTTCACGCAGCGTTAACCCGGCGCCATTCAGATTTTTTAATACGCCGAGAATCAGTGCGCGTGCAGCCTTGCTGCGCCGGTTCATCGCCCCTTCGCGGGCGAATTGCACTTCGGGTTGGCTCATGGTCAGTCCTTATCAACGGGAGGATGAGAATAAACAGGTGCCCGTTTCAGCCACAGTTTTACCGCCTGCCAGTAAATCGTCAGGGCGGTTTTCGCGGTCATGAGAGGCAGCCGCCATAATTGCTGGCGCAACGCGTCGCGGGTCAGCGGGCGGGCAGTCAGCGACAGGGCAGCATCGAATTCCCGTTCTTTACGGTGATTTTCGATAGTGATATGTAATTCTTTTCCCGGGGATGTCAGACGCCAGTGATAGACCATGTCCATCGGATTAAAAGGCGACACATGGAAGGCTTTCGGGACCGGCTGCGAACCGTCGGGCAGCACGGCGTAGGTGTGGCGTTCATTCCAGGGCGTGTTCCGCACCTCGGCCAGCATCCAGCGCAAAATTCCGGTCTTATCATAAAGGTAGTAGAAATTGACCGGATTGAAATAACAGCCGAAATAACATAACTGACAAAGCAACATTACCCGTCCGTCAGGGCGATCGCCGGTCAGTTCGGCAATTCTTTCCTGCGCTTTGGTTTTGATGTCTCCGCCGCCCAGATAATCTTTTCGGCGAAAGCTGGCCGGCGAAAAACGTTCCAGCTTTACGCCGAGTGCAGGCAGTTGTTCCAGCTCATCGAGATCAATCAGCGGCATGAAAATGTCGTAATCGAAACGGTGTTCGACCGGCGTAAACCGCCGGTGGCGCACGGTACCGACGTACAACGTGCTGTTCATGACGCCTCCCGTTCGGCCTGCCCGGCGGTGTCTTCGCGTTCAAGTTGCAGGGTCAGCTGTTCGGCCACGTCGCGGGCGCTGTTGACGCCGTCTTCATGGAAACCGTTGTACCAGTAAGCGCCGCAGAACCAGGTGCGGTTGACGCCGTTGATCCGGTAACGCTGCTGCTGCGCATGATGGCTGGCGACGTTCAGCACCGGATGCATATAGGTCGCGCGGAACAGGACTTTGCTGCCGTCAACCGGCGTGAGCGGATTGAGCGAAACGCAGAAGGTTTTCGGCGCGTCCAGCCCCTGCAAAATGTTCATGTTGTACGTCACGCTGGCACGGCGCATGTTTGATGGATTGCCATCACGCATATCCCCGCGCAGCGCGTCACTAACGGTATTCGGCAACTGATAATTCCAGCTCGCCCATGCACGTTTTTCACGCGGCAGCAGGCGGGTATCGGTATGCAGAATCACGTCGTTGGCCTGATAAGGCAGCTCACCGAGAATGTCGCGCTCATCGGCCGTGGCCTGTTCGCCCAAAATCGCCAGTGCTTCATCCGAATGGCAGGCGAAAACCACCTGATCGAAATGCGCTTCGCCCTGCGCGTAATGCACAACCACGCCGCAAGAAGAACGGATGACTTTAGTCACCGGAGCGTCCGTCAGCAGTTTCACACTGGCGGGTAACCGCGCCTGTAAGCGGCGGATATATTCACGCGAACCGCCCGGCACCACCCTCCATTGCGGACGATTTGTCACATCGAGCAGCCCGTGGTTATCAAAGAATCGCAGGAACATCGACAGCGGAAAATTCGCCATGTCGCCCAGCGAGGACGACCAGATCGCCGCGCCCATCGGCAACACATAATGCAGTGCGAAAAACGGCGAAAAGCCATTTTGATCGAGCAAATCGGCCAGTGTATCTTCGTCATTGTGTGGATTCAGCAGGCGCGCCTTGCAGAGTTTATTAAAGCGCAGGATCTCGAAAATGAAGCGCCAGAATTGCGGCCTGAACAGATTGCGGCGCTGGGCAAACAGGCTGTTGAGCGAATGCCCGTTATATTCAAGCTTGCTGGCCGGATTGCGCACGGAAAAACTCATTTCTGTCGGCTGGCCTTCAATACCCAGCTCGCGCAAAAGGGCGATGAAATGCGGATACGTCCGCGAGTTGTAGACAATAAAACCGGTGTCGATGGCGTACGCTTTGCCGTCTGAAATCACGTCCTGCGTGGCAGTATGCCCGCCTAACGTTGCCGACGATTCGAAAACCGTGATCTCGCAGCCGGGTTGGCTTTTCGCCAGCATCCACGCACAGCTCAGGCCCGAAATGCCGCTTCCCACGATCGCCACTTTTATTGTCATTTCATTTCACCATTTTCCGACATAACCATTTTTGCAGACTCACCGGCAGCAAAGATGCCACCCTGAGGAAACCGGCAAAAAGCGGCGGGAATGCAATTTCACTGGCACCGCGCGCCAGTTTTTTTCGAATGTGCTGAGAAGCCTGCGTGACGGTCACCATCATCGGCATCGGAAAATTGTTTCGCGCCGTCAGCGGTGTTTCCACAAATCCCGGCTGGATCAGCGAAATGTGAATCTGACGCGGAGCCAGATCGACGCTCAGTGAACGTGCGAAAAAGGCCAGCGCGGCTTTCGATGCGCCATAGGCTTCACTGCGCGAAAAGGGCAAAAGCCAGGCGGTGGAACCGACGATCGCCACGCGACTTCCGGCTGCTAAACCCGGCAGCAGGGCGTCCAGGCAATTGACCGGGCCGATGAAATTGGCGTTCATCACGCGGGCAACTTTTTCGGCTTCCACCACGCTGTTATCCAGGTATTCACAGGTTCCGGCGCACAGAATCACTAAATCAGCCTGTACGTCGTGTAACGCCTGACGCGTGGCGGTCAAATCGGTGATATCAAAACACAGCGGAATAATCAGCGGACTGGCGGCTGCCGTACTGATCAGTTTTTCCAGGCTGCGACCGCACGCCGTCACTTCCCAGCCTTCGGCGGCGTAATCCTGTGCCAGCTGTTTTCCGATACCTGAACTGGCACCGGTAATCAGAACGCGGCGCATTATTTCAACCTGGCTTTGACTACGCGGACGGCGCCGCCGAGCACCGGCAGATGCTCATACAGCATCGCGCCGAGGTCGTAATAATCACGCTGATAAATGACGCGGTTATCGTGCAGGCGCATATGGCTCGCGCCGTGGAGAAACATCGGCTGGCCTTTTTTCAGGGCAGGATGGGAAAACTCCATCTGCCAGAACAGGGATGCTTCGTCGCCCTGCAACAGCGGGGGCTGAATTTCAAAGCGGCAATAATTCACTTTCCTGAGCAACTGCGAGAAATAGCGCTCGAGCGCGTCCACGCCGTCGTAATGCGAAACCGGATCGATAAACACCACATGCGGGTGATAGATGCGGGAAAGCTGCGGCAGCTGGCTCATCTCAAGCTGATGATAAAATTCGCAAAGCCGCGACAAAACGTCGGGAGCAATGGCGGGCTCAGGAAAATGTTTAATCATTATTTTTTTCCTTCTTTGCGCAAAGGCACCATCTGAAGAATGATGTGACTTTCGTCATGCGGTAAAAGCGCCGGCTCAGACTCTGCGTGAGGTTCGTCTTCTCCGGCGCTGAGAATAACCGCCGAGCTGCCCAGAAGAATGATCGAAAGCCCTTGTTCCACCCAGTTCAGAAGGCGCTGGCGCTGGATCTGCGTGAGCTTGCCTTCCGACCACAACAATATTTGCGAGCCGCTGAGGTTTTCCAGATGTGGCTCATCCAGCGGAACCGGCAGGATTTCAACCTGCATACCTTCTTCGCAACGCACAATGGCTTCGAGCCACAGCTCGGTGCTGTCGGTGTGCCCCCAGCCGGTCAGCGTTGCCGGGGTTCCCGGCCGTTTACGTGCGGCATTCATACACATCACGGCGTGCTCGATGATCAGCCCGTCGAGCTGGCTGCGCATCATGAGCAGCCGTGAATCGCCGGAACTCAGGCGCTCACGCAACGGGCGCAAAATATTATTCACAAACGAGGCCGCCGGATATTCCCGCCCCAGTTCGATAATCAGCTGACGCACTTTGTTGCTGCGTCCGTCCTGAAGCGCGGTCAGAAGACGGTGTTCGCCCTGCGACCAGCCGCCGGGCAATGCCTCGACTTTGCCTTCCAGCAGGGATTTCACCTGGCCGACGGGAATGCCGCGATTGATCCAGCCCAGAATGGTGCGGATGGTGTCGAGATCATCATCGTTAAAGAGGCGGTGGCCGCCTTCGGTGCGCTGCGGTTTAAGCAAACCATAGCGGCGTTGCCATGCGCGAAGCGTGACCGGGTTGATACCACAAATTCGGGCGACTTCGCCGATGCTGTAAAGAGACATAGTTAAATCCAAAAATATTCATCCAACTTATCGTAACTCTAGCGCCTGATATGAAAGCTGTACAACTTTATTATTTTTGTACAACTTAGCTAATACTTTCTGCTTACATTATTTTAACTTGCGAATTTCTCAAATGAGAGATATTTTCCCTGTATTGAGAATTTTCAAGGGGAACGAAATGGAAGAAGGGCAGGACAGTCACGATCTGCGTCTGGCCGAACGGCTGGCAGAATTACGCGTCAGCCAGGGCTGGTCGCTGGAACAACTGGCGCAACGCACGGGCATCAGCCGGGCAACGCTTTCCCGCGTGGAGCGTGCAGAAACCAGCCCGACCGCGTCGCTGCTGGGCAAACTGAGTGCGGCGTACGGGCTGACCACCTCGCGCCTGCTGATGGCGCTGGAGGATAACCCGCCGGAGCTTATCCGCGCCGCGCAGCAGCCGGTGTGGCATGACCGCGAAACCGGTTTTGCGCGCCGTTCGGTTTCCCCTCCCGCACCGGGTTTTCGCGCCGAACTGATCTCCGGCACGTTAAAAGCCGGTGCCACGATTTCGTATGATTCCCCGCCGGTGGACGGCCTCGAGCAGCATATCTGGATGCTGGAAGGCATACTGGAGTTCACGCTCGCTTCACGCACTTACCGGCTTGAGGCCGGAGATTGCCTGCGTTTCCATCTTCACGGCACCTCGTCATTCCACGTTCCCGGCCCGGCGGATGCCCGCTACGCCATTGTGATTTCACGTCCTTAAATCTGACAGAACAGGAGCATCATTATGCAAAACGGCAGAGAAGTCGTGATAAGTGAAGTGCAGGGTGGCGTATTGCCGGAGGCGGATCTGGACGCGCTGGCAGAAACCCTGATGCAGTCGGTGGCGCTCGGCGCAAGCATCGGGTTCATTCTGCCGTTCGGGTTTGTGCAGGCGCAGGCGTTCTGGCAAAAATTATTGCCTGCTTTTGAGCGTGGCGAAAAGCGTCTTCTGGTCGCCCGCGAAGCCGGAAAAATCATCGGCACCGTCCAGCTGGTGGTCGATCAACCGGGCAACGGCCTCCATCGCGGCGACGTGGTGAAACTGATGGTCCATCCGGAAGGGCGCCGTAAAGGCGTGGCGAAAAAGCTGATGGATGCGGTGGAAGCGCTGGCGCGTGAAGAGGGCAAAACCCTGCTGGTGCTGGATACCGTTACGGGCAGTCCGGCGCAGACGCTGTATGAAAATCAGGGGTTTACGCTGAGCGGGATCATTCCGCAGTATGCAATGTCGACGGGAGGCGTGCTGGAGTCGACGAGTGTGATGTTTAAGGTACTTACATAAATACTTTAAAGCCAACTTCAACTTCAACTTCAAATTCAAGGTCGTGGGCGTCGGCCCACACCGACTTGGGGGGCGGCCTATCGCCGCCACCCCCCAAGACCCCCCGGGCTCTTTCACTGCGCGCTATCGCTAGGTCGACGGACGTGTTCTGTTACTACGGCGTGTGGCGCGAAATCTTGCCGCTGCGCGGTTCCTTCCTCGAGGGCTTCGAGCCTTGCGGTCTCGACCCCTCGGTCAGCAAAATTTCTGAGCGCGCCAAATTGCCTTTTCTAAAAGATTAGAACCAGCCTGATTTTGAATTTAAATAAGCCTCTGGCCGCTTTCAGAAAGCTTGCCGCGCGAAGCGTTTCGAGACCTGTGGCTCGAAACCGAGAAAGGGAACCGCGCAGCGGCAAGTTTTCGCGGCACTAGCTGTGGCTTCTGAAACATAGCCAGCGGGCGATAGCGCGTGTTGTAAAAAGACGCGGAGAGTCCAGAGAGGCCCCGTCCCGGGCCTCTCTGGTCGGTGTCGGCGCGAAAAGCCATGTGATCACTGCTATTGAAAAACCGAAACTTCCTCGATCCTTTTCCGTTTAAAAACGCAAAGCCCGTTCAGGCGACCTACCGCTTCTGTATGTACGTGAGCGCCAGCGCCACCGCCAACACCAGCCCTTTGATGATATCCATCGCGTAGTACGGCACCGACAGCATCACCAGCCCGTTTGACAGCACGCCCAGAATCACTGCGCCCAGCAAGGTTCCCAGCGCATTGGGCTTGCCGGAACCGGCCAGCGAGAAACCGATATACGCGGCGGCAACGGCGTCCATCAGATAACCGCCACCGGCATTCACCTGCGAAGAACCGATACGTGACGCCAGCAAAATGCCGCCTGCGCCCGCCAGAACCGAAGAAATCACGTACGCAATCACGCGGTAACGCGCGGTGCGGATCCCCGCGAGGCGCGCGGCCAGCGGGTTGCCGCCGATGGCGTACATACGGCGGCCATGTTTGGTCAGCGACATAAACAGTTGTACCGCAATGGTCACGACCGCCATCACGATCACAATCACCGGCACCTGACCGAGCAGGCTGAATACCGCGGGTACCGTGCCTTCGGCCATGTCGCCGCTTGGCAGAAGCATGTTCTCCGTGATGGAACCGCCGTAACTGTAGGTCATCGCCGCGCCCTGAATCACAAACAGGCTGGCGAGGGTGGCGAGCATGTCGGGGATTTTCAGGATAACAATCAGGAAGGCGTTAAACAGGCCCACCAGCGTACACAGCGCGAGTGTGATCAGAATCGCTTCGGTGGTGCCAAACCCGTGCCAGACGAACATCGAAATCACCAGCGCATTGGCGAGCGACGCCGTTGAACCGACCGACAAATCAAAGCCGCCGACCGAAAGTGAAATCGATACGCCGATGGCAATCACCGTCACGATGGCGATGGAACGCAGAATGTTGATGATGTTCGACGGTTCGAGGAAGTTGTCCGAGGCTACGCCAAAACCGGCGATCAGCAGCACAACGGTCAGCAACATGCCCCATTTATACAAAAATTCGAACAGCTGATGACGCCAGGGCTGACCCGCTGCCAATGTACTTTCTTTACTCACCACGGCTTTGCTCACGCGGGTGTTCCTCCGGTTGAATAGACTAATAAGGTTTCTTCGTCGACGTCTGCGGCGTCCAGTTCGGCCACGATGCGGCCATCCCATAACACCAGAATGCGGTCGCATAAACCGACCAGTTCGGCGAACTCACCGGAAGCATAAATAATGCCTTTTCCCTGTTGCGCCAGGCCGTCAATCAGCCTGAACACGTCCGTTTTGGCCTTGATGTCCACGCCTTTGGTCGGTTCGTCAAAAATCAACACCTGACTCTCACTGCGCAGCCATTTTCCGATAGCCACTTTTTGCTGGTTACCACCGGAAAGCCTCGCCAGCTTCTGCATCGGCCCGGAAGCGCGAATGCCTAAACGGCTGATAATATCTTTCGCCCACGACAGCGACTGGCGTTTACTGAAAATACTCCAGCGCGAAAACGAATCGTCAGCGGTGACGCTGAGGTTCATCGGGATATTTTCATCAATGAAAATCCCTTCCTTGCGCCGTTCTTCCGGCACTAATGCCAGACCCTGTTCGACGGAAAGATGCGGTTCTTTCGGCTTCCACGGTTTGCCGTTCAGCTCACCGCTTTCGACCTGGCTGGGCGTCGCGCCAAACAACGCTTTGCACAGTTCTGTTTTTCCGGCACCGGCCAGCCCGGCAATGCCGAGGATCTCACCGCGATGCAGGCGCAGTGAAATATCACGCAGTTTGTCTTTGTCGTGCATGCCGTGAATGCGCAGCAGCGTTTCGCCGCTGTGCGGCGGACGGCGTGGCGGATAAATATCATCGAGCTGATGGCCGATCATTTTCTCGATTATCTGCTCGTTGCTCAGGCCGTCCATGCTGTCATCGCTGACCAGACGACCGTCGCGCAGCACCGTCATGCGGTCGCAGATTTCGCGCAGTTCATGAATGCGGTGGGAGATAAAGACCACCGCCATGCCCGCGTCTTTCAGCTTACGCACCAGTGCAAACAGACGGGCGCTTTCCGCCTGATCGAGCGGCGCGGTCGGTTCATCGAGGATCAGGAAACGGCATTTATGCGACAACGCGCGCGCCAGCAAAATCAGCTGTTTCTCGGCCAGCGTGCAGTTTTCGATACGGGCTTTCAGGCTGATGTTCAGGCCAAGCTGTTCGGTCAGCCGCTGCGCCTGACGGTATAAACGCGGCCAGTTATGCAAATGTCCGGGCTCGGAAAGCCGGTCCAGCATGATGTTTTCGGCGACATTCAGCGTCGGCACCAGCGCGACATCCACTTCCTGCTGCACCAGATGAATGCCGTGAGCGCGCGCGTGGTGCGGGAGTTTAATGTTCACCGGCTCGCCGTCGATGGTGATCTGCCCGGTGTAATGATCGTGCGTGCCGGAAAGCACAGCCATCAGCGTCGATTTTCCGGCGCCGTTCGCACCGACCAGCGCATGGACGGATCCGCCTTCCAGCGTAAAATCTACCTGGCGAAGCGCGGGAAAACCGGCAAATGAAATCGAGATGTTGCGCATCTCAAGACGGGAAGCGGTCACTGGACGTTGGCCTTCTAAACGGGGGATGTGGAGCTTCAGACGTTTAGCCGTCTAAAATGCGGTGTAGCAGAGTTTTAACATATTGTGTGATTTAATCAACCAATTAAAAGATCTAAGGAATGCTCAAACCGGCATAAGCGGCCAGGAACGTTTCAGGGTGAGGGCTGAACAAAAACATTTCACCGCGCAGGCAACTTCACTATTATCTGGATGCCTTACAAAGGCTTATAGAAATCAGGGTCATCAGTTTTCAGTAATAAAGGGATATTATTTATGGACTTAGATCTCAAGGACCGGCGGCCGATCGCCACCCGGGATAAACGTTGGGCCAAAAACAGCGCGGTCTGGTTAAAGAATAAAGGCATTACGCCGAATCAGATTTCCGTGGCCAGCATGGGTTTTGCGCTGGTGTCCGGGCTGTGTTTTCTGCTGGCATTTTATTGTGAAACGGCTTTCGGGCGTGGATTTCTTCTCCTGCTGGCGGCGCTGATGATTCAGGGGCGGCTCATCTGTAACCTGCTCGACGGCATGGTGGCGGTGGAAGGCGGCATGGCCAGCCCGGCGGGACCCGTTTACAACGAATTACCGGATCGTGTTTCCGATACGCTGATTCTGGCGGGCGTCGGTTATGGTCTGGTGGCGATGCCGGAGGCCGTCACGCTGGGCTGGATTGCGGCGCTGCTGGCGCTGATGACGGCGTATTTGCGTCTGCTGGGCGGAACCTGCGGGCTGAAACAGCAATTTCTCGGGCCGATGGCAAAACAGCACCGCATGGCGATTCTGTGTGCGGGCGCGGTGATTGCGATTTTCCTGCCGTCGCAGTGGGGGCAACTCCTGCTGCTGAGTTGTCTGGTGATCATTACGCTCGGCGCACTGGTGACCTGCTGGCGTCGCGGTTCACGTATTTTGCGTGAACTGCATGAAAAGGCCGGAACTGAGGGAGATAACGATGGAACCTCGCACTAAATTACCGCTGGATGGCCGGCTGGTGGCCGGTTTTCTGGTACGGCTTTGCCGCCTGCTGACCGGCGTCCGCGCCCGCTGGCTGGCACCTTTACCTGAAAAACAGGCCCGCATTTACTACGCCAATCACTCCAGCCATCTCGACGGTATGGTGATTTGGGCCAGCCTGCCCGGTCATCTGCGTCCGCAGGTTCGTCCGGTTGCGGCGGCTGATTACTGGCTCTCTTCTAAATTGCGCCGTTACATTGCGCGTCGTGTGTTTAACGCGGTGTTGATCAAACGGCGTCCTGCTGAAAAGCAGTCTGAACAGCCGAACAATGCGCTGGAACTGATGAACGACCCTCTGAAAAAAGGCCAGTCGCTGATTATTTTCCCGGAAGGCACCCGTGGTAACGGCGAGGAAATCTCGGCGTTCAAAAGCGGGATCTGGCATCTCGCGAAAATGAATCCGGATGTCGAACTGGTGCCTGTTTATCTCGAAAACCTCAACCGTGTGCTGCCGAAAGGCTCCCGTCTGGTGGTGCCCATTCTGTGTTCGGCAACGTTTGGCGAACCGGTTGAAAGTATCCGGGAAGGGGAAGAGAAAGCGGAATTTCTGCTTCGTGCGCGGGCTGCTCTGGAGACACTGGCACCATGAATTTTCAGGATAAATCGTTAGTTTATTTACTGTGCGGATTGTTCGGTCTGCTGCTGATTGCCAGCATTCTGGGCTATCTGATCGCGCTGGTGAAAGGTAATACGCCGGTCGTCGCCAACCTCAATGCCCGCATCCGCGCCTGGTGGATGATGTGTATTTTATCGGTGATGGCAATGTGGTTCGGCCCGGTCGGCTCGACGCTGCTGTTTGCCGTGATGTCGTTTCTGGCCTTGCGCGAATGCATCACGCTGACGCCCACCCGGCGCGGTGACCACGAAGCGCTGTTCTGGTGTTTCTTCATTATGCTGCCGCTGCAATATTTGCTGGTCGGCGAACGCTGGTATGGCACGTTTGCGATCTTCATTCCGGTCTACGCGTTTCTGTTTATCCCCACCCGCATGGCGCTGGCCGGAGACACGGTCAACTTCCTCGAACGCAGCGCGAAAATTCAGTGGAGCATGATGCTGGCGGTGTACTGCATCAGCCACGCGCCTGCCTTGCTGATGCTGAACATTCCCGGCTATGAAAACCAGAACATCAAATTGCTGCTGTTTCTGATGATTGTGGTGCAGATTTCCGATGTGTTGCAGTACGTGTTCGGCAAGCTTTTCGGCAAACGCCCGATTGCGCCGCGTCTGAGCCCGAACAAAACCCTTGAAGGCTTTGCCGGCGGGATCCTCAGCGCCACGCTGGTCGGGACGTTGCTGTGGTGGATCACCCCGTTCGCACCGTGGCAGGCCGCACTGATTTCGCTGGTCATCACCTTACTCGGCTTCGCCGGGGGCTTGTGTATGTCGGCGATTAAGCGCGATCGCGGCGTGAAGGATTTCGGCGCGATGATCGAGGGGCACGGCGGGATGATGGATCGCATTGATTCGTTGTGCTTTGCAGCACCGGTGTTTTTTCACCTGATCAGGTTTTATTTCACCTGAAGGGGAGGGATTTGGGCTCGCCGCCTAAACACTGCAAGACCTTGGGTTGCCACCCAAACCCGCAAAACCTTGGGCTCGCCGCCCAAACACTGCAAGACCTTGGGTTGCCACCCAAACCGGCCTCAAGGGTGGTCTATCGCCACCACCCTTGAGAATCCCGGGCTCTTTAACTGCGCGCTGCCGCTCGCTGGCTATGTTTCAGGTGCCGCAGTTATTGCCGCGAAAACTTGCCGCTGCGCGGTTCCCTTACTCGGTTTCGAGCCACAGGTCTCGAAACTCTTCGCACGGCAAGCTTTCTGAAAGCGGCTGGGGGCTTATCTAAATTCAACGGCATTCTGTTTTCTTACTTAACTTTTGGTAAAACCGTCTGCTTATTTTTTTGATGACAATCAGCGGTGAGGTTGCGAATTAGAAAACTGCGGCCGCTTTCAAAACGACGTTGAGTGAGAGGTGAGAAACGGCGAGGTTTTTTTCCGAGCAGGTTCGAACCCGAAGCGAAAGTACCGCGCAGCGGCGGCGTTTGCGGCACTAGCCGGAGTTACTGAAACATAGCCAGCGAGCGGCAGCGCGCAGTTGAAAAGCGCGGGTGTCCAGAGGGCGCGCGCGTTAACGCGCCCTTTGGGCCAGTTTGGGCGGCGAGCCCAAGGTCTTGCGGGTTTGGGTGGCAACCCAAGGTTTTGCAGTTTTGAGCGGCAACCCAAGGTTTTGCAGTTTTGAGCGGCAACCCAAGGTTTTGCAGTTTTGAACGGCAACCCAAGGTTTTGCGGGTTTGGGCGGCGAGCCCACGACCTGGAATTTATTCTTCGCTAAAACTAACCGCCACTCCCAGCGAATCCGCAGCGCGAACCAAAACCCGGCTGGTTAAGTCATTAAACGAAATTTCGCCCACGCGCAGGCTATTGCGCACCGCATCCAGCGACCGTGTCGCAAATTCCAACCCGACCATCCGCGCACTCCCGTTTTCCCCCTCAGGTACGATCCCAAACTCGGCCTGCGCCTGTTGTGGCGTCACAAACCGGACGGTTGCGCGACCGGCGCGTAATGTCACGCCTTCAGCGCTAGTCTGCAAGGCTTCTGCGCCGAACAGTTCGCCGTACACTTTCGCGGCGGCCTGCGGGGAGGCGGCGGAAATCACAAAACCGGTGATGTCCGCGACGCCGTTCGGGTGGTTTTGCCACTCGGTGCGCCACACCAGTTCCGGGGTCAGGTGCTGGCAAAAGAAACTGCGGCCATTGGGCACGCGGTCGGCGGCCAGCGGGACCGTGCGGAACCGTGCATTGGGCGAGGTGCCGTCGTTGAGCGCCACGGGGCGAAAGAATTCTGCCGGTGCTGAACCCGCGATGTTTTGCTGTTGCAGATGATCAAACACGGCGTTCGAATTCTGCGTTTTCCACACCAGACCGGTGAGGCCGAGCGGAGCCTGCCAGAGATCTTTACGCGTATGCGCATTGCCCGGTTCGAAGCCGAGCAGTTCCAGATAGTTTTCGCCGAAAATCGCCAGATGATTGCTGGAACCGAGCGAGTGATGGCCTCGCGGTGTGAGCTGGAAACCGAGACGGCGGAACTGCTGCTCGGCACCGTTAAGCTGTTCTGCGACGTTAATCACTACGTGATCGAGCTGCGGAACCGGGCGTTGAGAAGTCTGTGAATCAGTCATTAAACGGTTCTCCCAGCGTTAACATCAGGCGGTTTGCCCAGGCGAAGAACGCCGCAGACTGCGCCAGATCGACGATTTCCAGTTCGTTCAAACCCTGATCGCGCAGTGCCTTAATGTGTTCCGGCGAGGCGACCGGCGGCGTGGCGGAGAGCGCGGCGGCGAAATCAATTTCGGCCTGCCAGCGCGGGGATTGTTCCTTGCTGAGAATGCCGCCCGGCGGGGTGTCGATCAGCCGCTGAACGTCTTCGGTTTGTTTGGAAAGCTGGCTGGCCTTACGCGAATGCACCGACGCACAGTAAATACAGCCGTTGATTTTGCTCGCTACGGTGGCCGCCAGTTCACGCTCTTTGCGCGGCAGGCCGCCGGACGTGTAGAAAATGCCTTTGTCGGTCAGCGTACGTTGTTCAAGCACCGGCAGGTTACGGCCTAACAGGCGGAAATAGTCGGAATCGGTATGGCCAAATTTCGCCAGAATCGCCTGCTGGGCTTCATCAAATTCCTCCAGCTTTTTGGACGGGATCCACGGTTCCCAGCCAAGCTCTTCCTGCGTGAATGCCTGCGGTGCGTCGCGGCCGCTGTGGGTATTCGGTTCAGTGCGCCAGAACGCGGCGCCGACCGGTTTATTGCTGGCGTTTTCCACCGGTTTGCCGCCAATCAGACGGTAGCTGCGCAGCGCGCGGCTCTGGAAACTGACGAAAGCAATCAGCTGCGAAATCGTGACGATGGCATCCACCGACCAGCCCGCTTTTTTCAGTGCCTGTAAATGTGCAGGCGTGGCGCTGGCGGGTTTGAAGCTCAGGCGTTCGCCGTGAGTCAGCGCGGCGTCGAGACGGGCGGTTTCGTCGATGTCCGGCAAATCCTGCAAACGCTCAGAATAGTGATTGGTGAGCTGTGAATCGCCGTGCCAGCGCGCGACGTTTTGCGCTAAACGCAGACGCTCGGCAAGCGTGAAATCCACGCCGTCCTGTTCGGTAAACAGCGCATCGTAGCTGCCTTGCGCGTGGCGGGTCGCAGCGTCGCGGGTGTCGCGTGCCTGTTTCAGTTCAGAAGACGGCGCGATTTCAGCCAGTTTTTCCAGCAGATCAGTCGAATAAGTGGTCATAAGTTGTCCTGTGTAAATGCAGCCTTTGAGAGCGTAGGGTCGGCGGAAGAGGTGGAAACACGGCGCTGCGGCGTGCGGCGAACCCAGCCAAGGGCTGGCGCGACGTGACGCGCAATCAGTTCAATGGAACGCAAAATGTAAGGATGCGGCGGATCGATAGAATGCACCTGAAACGCCAGATCGGTGACGCGGGCCAGAGCGGTGTCGGCCTGTAGCGTGGCGGTGACCTGCTCCGCGGTGCCAAGATGCACGTCGAAGGTGCGGATGTAATCATCCAGCGTATCGCCGTTCACAATCTGTCCGCCGGCACGGTGATTTTCGGCCTGACGGCGTAAACCTTTTTGCGCCAGTTCGCGGGCTTCGTCGCCGTTTTCGGTCACAAATGCCGTGCGTGAGCCCATGATGCGCGGCGCAACGCCGTCCGGCAGCGCGTCGAGATAGGCATCGATAATCGGGTTTTGCAATTCGTCGAGACGCAGGTCTGGCGCATTCGCCGGGCGTGGCTGGGTGCGCGAAAGCATCAGCCCGTCGCCGGATTTACCGGCACGTGCGCCGCCGTCAACCGAGAATGTGGCCTGCCAGACGCGTTTTTCCAGATGCGGTGCCGCCGGATACAACCGGTTATCGGTGCCCGCCAGCGGTTCGCCGCGCCAGGCGGTCAGCAGGGTTTGCAGATTATGGCTAAACACCGCACCGCGCTCGCTGCTTTCAAAGCCGAACGGCAGAAATGACGACGGCGTGCCGCCGGAACCCAGCCCGATTTCAAGCCGTCCGCCGGAGAGTAAATCCAGCACGGCGGTGTCTTCTGCCACGCGCAGCGCATTTTCCATCGGCAGCGTAATCACGCCGGTGCCGAGACGGATAAAGCGGGTATGCGCCGCGACCTGAGCAAGGAAGACCAGCGGTGCGGGCAGGCCGCCTTCGGCTTCGTGAAAATGGTGCTGCGCGACCCACGCGGAGTCGAAACCCAGCTGCTCGGCGTGAATAATTTGCTCGGTCGCCAGCCGGTAACGTTCCTGCGCGCTGGTGTTATCCAGAAGTCGGGTGAAAAACCCAAGACGTTTGCTGCTCATAATGTCCCTCTTTTCTTTTTCATGTGCTGACTCAGGTAGCGCGGTGGCGGCCGGGGATCGCATCAATCAGCTGCCGTGTGTAATCGCTGGAAGGCAGCGCAAACACGTCTTCCACGTTGCCGGAATCCACCTGTTGCCCGCGGTTGAGCACCGAGACGCTGTGGGAGATTTGCCGGACGGTCGCCAGATCATGCGAGATAAATAAATAGGTCAGGCCGAGTGAATCCTGTAGCTCCCGGAGCAGGGTCAGGATTTGCGCCTGTACGGTGACGTCGAGCGCCGAGGTCGCTTCGTCGAGTATCAGTACTTTTGGTTCGAGGATCAGCGCCCGCGCAATCGCCACGCGCTGACGCTGGCCGCCGGAAAGCTCACGCGGTTTGCGGCCCAGCAGTTCTTCCGGCAGCGCCACGCGGCGGGCGATATCCAGAACGCGCTCACGGCGTACGGCTGACGGGATTTTTTCGAAGTTCAGCAGCGGTTCTTCAATCACGCTGAACAAGGTCTGAGACGGATCCAGCGAGGCGAACGGGTTCTGATACACCAGCTGAATTTTACGGCGTACCTGACGCAGCGCTTCGCCTTTGAGGCGCGTGATGTCTTCGCCGTCGATCAATACGCGGCCGCTGTCCGGTTTCTGAAAACCGAGCAGAATGCGCGCCAGCGTGGTTTTACCCGAGCCGGATTCGCCGACCAGAGAATGCGTGGTGCCGCGCGGAATGCTGAACGAAACGTTATCAACGGCGCGGAATGCCGCCTGATGTTTACCGCCCAGGGAGAAATCATGGGTGACATTTTCGACCAACAGTACCGGTTCGGCGACGGCGGCAATATGCGCGCGGTGTCGGCCGGAAAGGGCAGGAACGTCGGCAAACAGCTGGCGGGTGTAATCGCTTTTCGGCGCGTTCAGCACTTCCGCCGTCACGCCCTGTTCCTGCACCTGGCCGTGGCGGAACACCAGTAAACGGTCGGCGCGTTCGGCGGCAATCGCCAGATCGTGCGTGACCAGCAAAACGGCGGTGCCGGATTCGCGGCGCAAATCGTCAATCAAATCCAGAATGCGTTTTTGCACCGTGACGTCGAGTGCGCTGGTCGGTTCGTCGGCAATGATCAGCGCCGGTTGCAGCGCAATGGCAATCGCAATCAGCACACGCTGTTTCATGCCACCGGAAAGCTCGTGCGGATACTGTTTCGCGCGCTGTTCCGGGTGCGTAAGGCCGACGCGGGTCAGCAGTTCCACCACGCGTGCGTCGCGCTGAACACGCGGCAGACGCTGGTGGATATCCAGAATTTCGGCAACCTGCGAACCGATAGTTTTCACCGGATCCAGAGAACTGGTCGGGTCCTGCGGGATCAGGCTGATGCGTGCGCCGCGCAGGGCATCAAGGCGGCGCTGCGACCACTGGCTGATGTCGGTGCCGTTCAGGCGGATTTCGCCCTGTTCGATATGACCGTTCTCCGCCAGCAGGCCGATGATCGACTGCGCGGTAGTGGTTTTACCGGAACCGGATTCGCCCACCAGTGCCAGCACTTCTCCGGCGTAAATGGAAAATGAGACGTTGTGGACGACAGCTTTGCCGTCATAGGCAATCGTCAGATTATCCAGCTCAAGAACGGGTGCGGCGTGGTTATTCAAAATCGCCTGTGTGCTCATCGCGTTCTCCTGCGTAATGACTGGCTGATGCGGTTGGCGGAAAGCACCACCAGCACCACGACGATGCCGGGGAAGGTGGTCAGCCACCAGGCGGTTGAAATGTAGTTACGGCCTTCGGCAATCAGTAAACCCCATTCCGGCGTTGGCGGCGGTGTGCCGTAACCGAGGAAACTCAGGGTGGAAATCGCCAGAATCGCACTGCCAAATTGCAATGCCGAGAAGGCGATGACCGAGGTCAGCGAGTTCGGCAGAATGTGCCGCCAGAGGATCGAGAAGAAGGTGCCGCCGCTGCCATAGGCCGCTTCGACGTAATCGCTGTGGCGCACCAATACCACTTCGGCGCGGGCGAGTCGGGCGAAGTTGGCGACGGAGGTGACCCCGACGGCAATCGCCGCGTGAACCGTGCCGAAGCCGAGCAAAATGATGACGCTTAGCGACAACAGCAGGCCGGGAATCGACAGCAACACGTCGTTGATGCGCATGACAATTGCGTCAACAATGCCGCCGCTGGCACCGGCTGCCAGCCCTAATGCGGTGCCGAACACCAGCCCGAGCGCCACGGCGACCAGTGCGCCGGAGAGTGAATGCGACGCGCCGTAAACGATGCGGGCGTACACATCGCGGCCGAGCTGATCGGTGCCCAGCCAGTGACCGGCCTGCGGAGCCAGACGCTGTGCGCCCGCGATGCCTTCGGTGCCGCTGTAACCGGTAAACCAGCCGGGCGCGACCGCCCATAAAATCACGGTCGCGATCACCAGCCAGGCGATGATCAGCCCCGGCTGTAAACGGGCCGGTTTCCAGCGGCGGCGCTGTGTGGCGGGCAGGGAAAGAGTGCTTTTACCCAGCGGTAAGCTGCTCATGCGGTGGCTCCCTTTGAGTTTTTCGAAGCGTTAGCTTTAAGACGCGGATCAAGCAGCGGATAAAGCAAATCAACCAGTAAATTGATGCCGACAAAAGCGGCGGCGGAAATCACCACAATCGCCTGTAAAACCGCGACGTCCTGATTGTTCACCGCCTGCTGCGTCAGTTGCCCGAGGCCGTTCAGGCCAAATACCGTTTCGGTGATCAGCGCCCCGGCGATCAGTTCGCCAAACAGCAAACCGGCGATAGTCAGCACCGGAAGCAGAGCGTTGCGCGCCACATGACGCCACAGCACGCCGCTGCGGCTGGCCCCCTTGGCGCGGGCGACGGCGACGAACGGCTGGGTCTGCACCTGATCAATGCTGCGGATAAGAATTTGCGCCAGCGGTGCGGAAATCGGCACGGCCAGCGTCACCACCGGTAAAATCAGCCCGACCCATTCCCCCGGATTGATCACCGGGATCCAGCGCAGATGGAAAGAGAAAAACTGAATCAGCGCGATGCCGAGCCAGAAGGTCGGAATGGAAATAAACAGCGACGGCACCGACTGCAACAGGTTTTTCAGCCAGCCGAAATGCAGCAGGCTGGAGATAAACGCCAGCGCAAAGGCCACCACGGCGGCCAGTGCGAAGCCCATCAGCGCCAGCCGCAAGGTCGGCGGAAAGTTGCTGCTGAGTAATTCAGTGACCGGTACGCCAGCCTGAATCGAATAGCCCAGATCCCCGCGCAGGAAATTCCCCAGCGTATGCAGATATTGCTGCACCAGCGGCACATCCGCGCCGTAGGCCGCGCGCATATCCGCGATTTGCGCCGGGCTCAGCCCCATGTCAGGGTTCTGGAATTTAATCAGAATGGCATCGCCAGGCAGCACTTGCAGGAGAATGAAAGAGACGGTAAACGCCGCCCACAACACCAGCAAAGCCTGCCCGAACCGGCCGCTAACGTATCGGTTCATGATTCACTCCTGCCTGTTAGTGCTTTTCAAGCCATGCGCCGTAGAAGCTCGGACGGCCAACGGCTTCGAAGCTCACGCCTTTAAAATAAGGCGCACCGGCAAAGACCTGCGGTTCTTCGAAAATCGGAATGACGTAAGCCTGATCGAGCAGGTAGTTCTGCACGTCACCGGCCAGGGCCAGACGTTTTTTCGGATCCACTTCAGCTGAAATCGCCACCAGCAGGTCGTTCAGTTTGTCGTCACGGAAACTTTTCACCTTGCTGCTCAGGCCGCCTTTTTGCAGCAGCGCATCGCGGTTGGTCGGGTAAAAGGAGCTTTTGATGACGTCCGGATCGGCGCGACCGACTTCCACCACGTTCGCCGGAGTTTTTTCAGGATCCAGGTTGTCCGCCACGCGGCTGCCCGCGTCACCGGCCAGAATGTTCAGCTTCGCGCCGACCTGATTCCACTGCTGTGAAACCAGCTGCAAGACTTCTTTGTTTTGCGGCTGCGGCAGGGATTCATAAATGGTCAGCGACAGCGTTTTGCCATCTTTCTGGCGCAGGCCGTTCGGGCCCGGTTTCCAGCCTGCTTCATCCAGCAGTTTTTTCGACAGCGTCGGGTCATAAGTCAGTTTGTTGCTCAGATCCACGTAACCGGCGGCGGTTTTGGCGATGACGGAGGTGGCCTGCGGATAGTTTGGCGAGAACAGCGTATCGACCACCTGTTTGCTGTTGGTGGCGTGCAGCAGCGCCTGACGGACTTTGAGATCAGATACCAGCGCGTTGTCCGGACGGAACGAAATGCTGTCGTTCACGCCTTTGGTTGGCGCGGCATAAATCGGGAAGTTCTGGTCTTTGGCCTGTTTCTCGTCGTACGCCTGAACCTGACGGATGAAATCTGCCTGACCGGCCAGCAGCGCGCCGATACGCACGCTGTCTTCGCCGGTGACGATCACTTTGATGCCGTCGAGATTGGCGCGGCCCTGCTGTTTGAGGTTTTTCGGCCCCCAGTTGTAATCTTTGCGCGCCGTCAGATCGACTTCACGACCGAGCGTTTCCTTGCTGACGACGAACGGGCCGGAACCGATGATGTGCGTTGCGTCACCCAGCGCATCAAAATTGCGATCCAGCGTGCTCAGTGATACCAGCCCGGAGCCGATGGTCGCCGTGCCTTGCAGGAAGCCCGGTGAGGATTTTTTGAAGTAGAACTTCACGGTCAGCGGGTCAATCACTTCGCTGTGGTCGTAGTTATTAATCACTTCGGAAACCGGCAGATGGCGTTCTTTATTGCCCAGCCCGTAGGTGTCGAAGTTTTTCGCCACGGCGTTAGCATCAAGCGGCGTGCCGTCGGAGAAGGTCACGCCCGGACGCAGTTTGAAGGTGTATTCGGTTTTGTCGGCGTTGAAGCTCCAGGACTCAGCAATCCACGGTTCGACTTCCAGCGTCTGCGGGTTCTGATAGGTCAGTTTGTCGGTGATCTGATTGAGGATGCCGCCGTTTGGGTAAAAACCACCGGCCGGAGGATACAAATTGGTGTGCGCCTGTTGTTCAAGATAAACCAGTGTTCCGCCCTTAACCGGTGTTGCGTCGGCGGCAAAAACGGCGGAAGAACTGGTGATCAATACCCCTAAAGCCAGGGCGCGTGTGACCGCGTTTTTCCGGCGAAGAATGTGCATAGTGAGACCCTTTTTATTTTTGGCGATGTCTGGCAGATGAATCACTTTTTATTCATATAGAACGAAAGTGCTGGTTCCATAACAAACCAATTTAAAGGGGAGGTGAACGAAGGAATTTCGCATTACTTAGCTGCAATGTGGGAATGTGTGAGGCGCAGAAAGAAAAAAACCAGCGGCTAATCCGGACGGGTGGACCGGATAACCGCTGGCGATCATCAAAAATGATGAGCTAAGGAGAAACTGAGGTCGTCAGTGATCTTTTAATGCAGCTTCTGTGCCAGTTTTTATTTCCGGCTGCGTTTTAACCTGTTTGCTGCGGCTGAGGAAGGCGTTCAGCAAAATTGCGCCAAACGTTGCTGTGCCGATACCGCCCATGCTGAAGCCGCCCAGACTCAGGGTAAAGTTGCCTGCGCCCAGTACCAGCGTGACCGCAACCATGATGAGATTGCCGTTAAGACCCAGATCCACCTGGTTTTGTACCCAGATGCGCGCACCGGCGACGGCAATCAATCCGAACACCACAATCGACGCGCCGCCCAATACCGGACCGGGAATGGTGTGGATCAGTGCACCAAATTTGGGCGAAAAGCCCAACACAATGGCAACAATGGCAGCAGCGACGAAAATCAGCGTGGAATAAATTTTTGTGACCGCCATGACGCCGATGTTTTCCGCGTAGGTTGTCACGCCGGTTCCGCCCGCAGAGGCTGACAGTAATGTCGCCAGCCCGTCGCCGACAAACGCGCGGCCCATGTATGGATCGAGATTTTTACCGGTCATGCCCGCGACCGCTTTAATGTGCCCGAGGTTTTCCGCCACCAGAATCACGGCCACCGGCGCAATCATCAGCATTGCGTGGGTGCTGAACACCGGTGTGGTGATGGTCGGCAGGCCAAACCACGGCGCCTGCGCGACGGTAGTGAAATCTACCGGCGCGCCCAGCCCCATGACGTTTGTGACCAGCATATAGATCAGATACGCCGCCACCAGCCCGAGCAGCAGAAGTAAACGCTGCACCAGCCCGCGGGTGAAAACGGCCACTGAGCCAATACACAGCACGGTGACCACCGCCATCCAGCTGTCAAACGACGACGCGGAGACGCTGTTAATGGCAATCGGCGCGAGGTTCAGACCAATTGCCATCACCACCGCACCGGTCACGACCGGCGGCATCAGGCGTTCAATCCAGCGCGTACCGACGGCCATCACCACAAAACCAATCAGCGTATAAATGACGCCGCAGGCAATAATCCCGCCGAGCGCGACGCCGATATTCGGGTTTGCGCCGTGGCCGCTGTAGCCGGTCACCGCAATCACCAGCCCGACAAACGCCGCGCTCGACCCGAGGTAACTCGGCACGCGTCCGCCGACCACCAGGAAAAACAGCAGGGTGCCGATGCCGGACATCAGGATCGCCATGTTGGCGTCAAACCCCATCAGCAGCGGCATTAATACCGTCGCGCCGAACATGGCGACGGTATGTTGCAGCCCCATAATCACCGTCGGCCCTAACGGCAGCCGTTCGTCCGGCGCAATAACGGCGCCATCCAGATTGCCTTCTCTTTTACGCCACTTTGGAAACCAGGAGGTATTGGTATTTGCCATGCTGCAATTCCCTAATCAGGTTGAGTTAACAGGCTGACTGCCGAATCAGCGGGTGATAGCGGCGGTCGAAATACACCAGTCCGTGGCGTTCGTCGTTGCGGGTGATCGCGACGGCTTCGCAAAACATAATATCGTGGGTGCCGACGCGGGTGACTTGCGTGATTTTGCAATCAAACGAGACCAGCGCATCGCTGAGAATGGGAGAACCGGTGGAAAGGGATGACCATTCGGCGGCCTCAAAGCGTTGTTCCATTGGCGTTTTTCCGCCGAATAAATTCGACAGCGATTCATGACAGTCGGCGAGCGTGTTGACGCACAGCACCTGATTTTCGGTAAATGCCGGATACACCGACGCCGAGCGGTTCAGGCAAACGAGCAGGGTCGGCGGTGAGTCGGTGACGCTGCACACGGCGGATGCGGTAAAGCCCGCGCGACCGCCGGGGCCGTCGGTGGTGATAATGTTAACGGCGGAACCGAGATGCGCCATCGCATCGCGAAACGCTTGTTTTTCAACGGCTGGCGTAGCGGTTAATGTTTCGGCCATGTTGTCTCCGTGGGCAGGCGATGGGAAGGCGCGGCAGGTTTTTGCGATGAATGCCGTTGCAGCCATTCCAGTAAAATCGGGTTAAACGTTTCCGGGTCGGTCACGCTCATAGCATGGCCGCCGTACAACATTTGTGTGTGTTCACCGTTCGGCAGGCGTTCGGCGAGATCGGCAGAACGCATCCACGGCACCAGCAAATCATCTTTGCAGCTGAACGCCAGCGTGGGCGCGATGACCTGCCCGAGCGTTTGGGTCAGATCGGAATTCATCAGCGCCTGTAAACGGTGAAGCAGATTTTCCATTCCCTGGAAATGCGCCACCTGATGCTGGCGCTCATCCTGAAGTAATGCGTCGTTGGCCGACAGCCAGTCGCCCGGATACAGAAACAGCGGTTGCGCCTGCACGTAGGCATCGACGCCGCTGTTGAGCAGTAAATTCTGGCGGACTTCAAAGCACCGGCGCGTCTGGTTGTCGAGCTTCGCCCAGCCGTTGATCACCACCAGGCTTTGCAGCAGCGCGGGATAACGCAGTGCCAGATGCAGGCCAATAATGCCGCCGAGCGCGTGACCTGCCAGATGGCAGCGGGTGATATCCAGTTCGTTGAGCAGTCCGGCGAGTTCATCGGCCATATCTTCCATCCGGTAACCGGCGGGCACGGTGCCTTTGCTGACGCCGGTTCCGTGCTGGTCATAAATGATGACGCGAAAATGCTCGCTCAGCATCGCCAGCTGGGGTTGCCAGAAACTGCCTGAACCGCCGAGGCCGGAGGAAAGCACCACGGTTTCGGCGTCTGCATTATTCTTACCCAATACCTTGTAATACATGATGTTTCCTCAAGGTCTTCAGGAGAACGGATCCCGGCGTTTTACTTGCCGATGTGCGCGATGGTGGCGATTTCAATCAGCGCGCCCGGTTTGACCAGCCCGCACTGAATGCAGAACCGCGCCGGTTTTTCGCCCGGAAAGTACTCAGCGTAAACCTGATTCACGGCGGCGTAATTCGCCCAGTCGGTAATGAAAATCGAATTCATGGTGACGTCATCCATTGCGCCGCCTGCGGTTTCAATCACGCTTTTAATGGTTTCCAGCACATGGCGGGTTTGCGCGGCGGCATCGCCCAGATGCACGACGTTATTGTCTTTATCAAAAGGCAGTGTGCCGGAGACGTAGACCACGCCGTCGGCCAGCGTTCCCGGAACAAACGGTGCCAGCGGAACGCCGCTGCCAGCCGGAATAATGGCACTTTTAGGCATATTGCTATTTCCTCTTCATAAAGCCGTTATGCGGCGTTTTGTTTAGCGTCATAACCCACGGCGTCGCAGAAGTTGCGGACGCTGGAGACCCAGCCGAAGAACGTTTCGATGTTATAAATCGCCGCTTTTTGCGCGAATTCCGGGCCAGCCTGATGGGTGGCGTCTTCAAGCACCACGCCGAAATATTCGAGGAAGAAACCGTCACGCAGCGTGGATTCCACACACACGTTGGTGGCGATGCCGGTAAACACCAGATGGTGAATGCCGTAACTGCGCAGCAAGCTGTCGAGCTGGGTGTTGAAGAATCCGCTGTAACGCGGTTTTGGCACCACGATGTCGCCCGGCTGTGGCCGGAGTTCATCCACCAGGTCGTAATCCCAGTCGCCTTTTGCCAGTAATTTGCCCATCAGCTCCGGGCGTTTACGCATGGTTTTCAGCGCGTTGGATTTGTGGAAATTTGGCGAACCGGCACCCCCGGCCTCGACGTACTGGTTGTCCCAGCCGTTCTGGAAGAAGATCACTTTGATGCCTGCGGCACGCGCGGCGGCAATCGCCACTTTGATGTTGGCGATCACCGGTGCGGTGGCGGAAACGTCAAAACCGGCTAAATCCAGATAACCGCCCTGCGAGGCGTACGCATTCTGCATATCGACCACAATCAGCGCCGTTTGCTGTGGCGTAAACGCAATGGCTTCCGGGCGGGCCGTGAGAATGGTTTCCTCACCGCTGTTTTTTGGCTCGCGGCGAACCACGTTCAGTTCATCAACCGCTTTGGGTTTCTCAAACAATGTCATCAGGCCACCTCTTTCTGCTGCGTTGCGATGTGCTGGCGGGTTTTCATTAATGGCTGGATGAAACGGCCAAAGTTTTCGATGCCTTCTACGAAATCGTCGAAGGTCAGCAACACGCCACCTGCGCCGGGCACGGTGTCGATTTCATCAAGCATTCTGGCGACGCTGGCGTAGGAGCCGACCAGCGTACCCATGTTGATATTGACCGCCGACGTGGGATCGGCCATCTGGCGGACATTGGTGTCAGCACCGGATTTGGTATCTTTGCTGCTCTGGTCGGTGAGCCACGCCAGCGCACCGGCATCGGCACCGTCTTTATACAGTTCCCATTTGGCGCGGGCGGCGGCGTCGGTTTCATCCGCAATGACCATAAAGAGAATGTAAGAGGAGACGTCGCGGCCTTCGGCTTCCGCCGCTGTTTTCATGCGCGCAGCGGTCGGCGCAAACGCGGTTGGCGTGTTAACGCCTTTGCCAAAACAGAAGTTGAAATCGGCGTGTTTAGCAGAGAACGCCATGCCTGCGTCGCTTTGTCCGGCGCAGATCACTTTCATTTCAGACTGCGGGCGCGGGCTCACACGGCAGTCGTCCATCTTGAAGAATTCGCCGTCGAGCGTGCAGTGGCCGGTGCCCCACAGGTCGCGCAGGACGCTGACATATTCGGTCAGATAGTCATAACGGCGGCTGAAATAGTCGTCGCCCGGCCACATGCCCATTTGTTCGTATTCCGGTTTCTGCCAGCCGGTGACGACGTTCACGCCGAAACGACCGTTGGAGATGGAATCAATCGTGGCGGCCATGCGCGCCACAATTGCCGGTGGCATCACCAGCGTGGCGGCGGTGGCGTAAAGCTGGATGCGGGAGGTCACGGCGGCAAGGCCCGCCATAAGCGTGAACGACTCCATGTTGTGTTCCCAGAATTCGGTTTTACCGCCGAAGCCGCGCAGTTTGATCATCGAGAGCGCGAAGTCAAAATGGTAGTGTTCCGCCTTCTGCACGATGGTTTTGTTCAGTTCAAAAGTCGGTTTGTACTGTGGCGCGGTTTCAGAAATTAACCAGCCGTTGTTGCCGATAGGAATGAAGACACCGATTTTCATAGCTCACCTCAGTTGAAGATTTATTTTTCAATACAAGGGCTTGCGAAAATCTCTGCGCGGCTTGAGTGCGTCCTGCGGGTTCCGAATTGCACCGTGCTGAAATTTCCTAACGGGGTGAGTATTGCAAGGGCAGTGCCACTTTTTTAAAAGTTATGGTTATCAATAAGTTAAAAATGTGTTTTGACTTGTGGTGGAGCAAACGGTCTGTTTCAGACCATTTGGTCAAAACAAACTGCACATAAATCAGGCAGGAATGTCCGCAAATGGTGCATTTTTGTTAAATAACACAATTATTGTGGTTATTTATTTGTTGTTTAATTGACCGGGCTTATAGCGATAGTCGCGTTTATCCCTATTTGTTATGATTTCTCCCTTGCTGTTTGTCTCAGGAAATCCTTGTGAAGCCATTGGTCGAACCTCCTCAGCCCGCCGCCGGGGAAAGCAACTCCCGCAAAACCGGGGTGAAAGCACCGACGCGCCGCTCGCGGGCGGTCGCCGCCAAACGTGGCAATATCATGGCCGCCGCGCTGGAGTTTTTCTCGCTGTACGGCATTCACGGCACCAGCCTGGATCAGGTCGCTGAGCGTGCCGATGTCTCAAAAACCAATCTGCTGTATTACTTCCCGTCGAAAGAAGATCTGTATATCGCCGTGTTGAAAGGCCTGCTGGATATCTGGCTGGCACCGCTGAAAGCGCTGCAACGGGATCAGCATCCGCTGGAAGCGATACGTGAATATATCCGCCTGAAACTCTGTGTTTCACGCGATCATCCGCAGGCGTCGCGACTGTTTTGTCTGGAGATGGTGCAGGGCGCGCCGCTGCTGAAACAGGAACTCGGCGGCAGCCTGAAAACGCTGGTGGAAGATAAATCGGATGTGATCCGCGGCTGGATCAAAGATGAATTAATTGCGCCGGTTGACCCGATGCAGCTGATTTTTATGCTGTGGGCAACCACCCAGCATTACGCCGATTTTGGTGTGCAGGTGGAAGCCATCACCGGCAAAACGCTCAACGATCCTGAATTTTTCGAACTGACCGTGAGCAACGTGCAGCGCATTATTACCGAAGGCATACAGCTTCGGGCTTGAAGAGGTCAGGATGGATTCGGTTTCACAATTAGTCTTGGGCGCCGCCGTGGGTATCGCGGTGATGGGCAAGCGGACGCCGGTGTGGAAATCCGCACTGGCGGGCGCGGTCTGCGGAACGCTGCCGGATCTGGATGTTTTCTACGATCACGGCGACGCCATCAGCAATATGACGCAGCACCGCACGGACACTCATGCGTTGTTGTATCTCACGCTGGTTTCGCCGCTGCTCGCCTGGATGATGGCGAAAATTTTCAGCGCCGGGCAGCACTTCAGACGCTGGTGCAGCACGGTCTGGCTGGCGCTGATCACGCATCCGTTGCTGGATTTAATGACGGTTTACGGCACACAGCTGGGCATCCCTTTTACGCATTATCCGTTTGCGGTCGGCAGCATTTTCATCGTCGATCCGCTGTATACCTTGCCGCTGATCATCGGCGTCGGGCTGGCGCTGTACCGTGAGCAACAGCGCGGGATTATGTGGAATAACGTGCTGCTGGGCGTGAGCTGTTTGTATCTGGTCTGCACGGTTATCGAGCAGCATCAGGTGACGGTGCACGTCAGCGAAGAATTGCAGCGGCAGAACATCGAAAGCACACAGGTTCTGGTGACGCCGACACCGCTCAACTCACTGGTGTGGCGCGTCGTGGTGATGAATAAAGACAGCTACGGCGAAGGTTTTACATCGCTGCTGCACCCGGATTCCCCGATCCGTTTCCGCTTTTATCCGCGCGGAGAAGCACTTTACGAAGCGCATAAAGACAATGCGTTTCTCGCCCGCGTCGCGTGGTTTAGTCACGGATTTTTTAGTGTGAAAGAGCAGGGCGGCCACATCCTGGTGAGCGATTTACGCATGGGTCAGGAACCGGATTACACCTTTGTGTTTGATCTTGGCGAGATGAAAGCCGGAGAACCGCCTCAGTTACCGGTCAAATTGGCCTCGGCCAGACCCTCAGCGGTGAAAATGTGGCGGCAGTTCAGATCGGCGCTGGATGTGGAGTAAACAACCCAAGAAAAAGGAGCCGTAAAGGCTCCTTTCTACTATTACCGGTTCAGTTAAGCGCGGCGGCTTCTGCTTCGCAGCCAGTAGCCAATGCCGAGGATCACGAACCAGAGCGGCGTAACCATCAGCGCCTGACGGGTGTCATCCTGCAAAGTCAGCAGCACCAGCACGAAGGCGAAGAACGCCATGCATACCCAGCACATGATTTTGCCGAGCGGCATTTTGTAGATGGATGCTTCGTGAAGTTGCGGACGTTTACGACGGTAGACCAGATACGAGCAGAGGATGATGGTCCAGACGAACATAAACAGAATCGCAGAAACGGTGGTGACCAGCGTGAAGACCGTCACCACGTTCGGGATCAGGTAAATCAGCACCACACCGCCGAGCAGGCAGATGCATGAGAAGGTCAGCCCGTTAGACGGCACGGCGCGGGAAGAGAGTTTGCCGAACGCTTTCGGCGCATTGCCTTCCTGGGCCAGACCAAACAACATGCGGCTGGTGGAGAACACGCCGCTGTTGGCGGAAGAAGCAGCAGAGGTCAGCACGACAAAGTTGATGATGCTCGCCGCAGCCGGCAGACCGGCCAGAACGAACAGCTCAACAAACGGGCTTTTATCCGCAACAACGTGGCTCCACGGTGTGACTGACATAATCATGATCAGCGAGAAAACGTAGAACATGATGATGCGCAGCGGGATTGCGTTGATGGCGCGTGGCAGCGATTTCTGCGGATCTTTCGTCTCGGCAGCCGTTGTGCCCACCAGTTCAATCCCGACAAAGGCAAACACCGCAATCTGGAAACCGGCGAAGAATCCGCTGACGCCTTTCGGGAAGAATCCGCCATCGTTCCACAGGTTACTGAAAGCCGCGACGGTGCCGGTTGGGGTCTGGAAATGCGTCAGAACCATCACCAGTCCGGCAATAATCAGCCCGACAATGGCGACGATTTTGATCATCGCGAACCAGAATTCCATCTCACCAAACATTTTGACGGTAGCAAGGTTCAGGCTAAGGAGAACCAGAACGCAGAGCAGCGAGGCGATCCATTGTGAAAGACCGGGGAACCAGAATTGCGCGTAGGCGGTGATGGCGACGACGTCGGCGATACCGGTGACGACCCAGCAGAACCAGTAGGTCCAGCCGGTGAAATATCCGGCCCACGGACCGAGAAGGTCGGCGGCAAAATCGCTGAAGGATTTGTATTCAAGATTGGAAAGGAGCAGTTCGCCCATTGCGCGCATCACGAAAAACAGCATAAAGCCGATGATCATATACACGAAAATGATGGAAGGACCGGCGAGACTGATGGTTTTTCCTGAGCCCATAAACAGGCCGGTACCGATGGCACCGCCGATAGCGATAAGCTGAATATGGCGGTTAGAGAGGTTTCGCCGCAAGCCTTCTGCGTTCTCTTCCTCTGACTGAGTGAGGATTTTTGACTCTTCTTGCATGTTGTATTGATTCCTGTTTTTTGCTTTTTTGCGTATGAACTCCGCCATATCGCATTTATTTATGTCAGTAAATTGAGCTCTCAATGGCTCTTTTGTCAGCCTAACTGGAACGACAGCCGGGATGACCGGTGTAATAGTAATGTTATATGCGCATTTATTATAACTGGCATGAAAAATGCCGCAGAAAAAAATGTATCGTATTTTTTACAACGTGGATAACTGAGTGTTAATTAATCAAATGTCAGTGACAGCGACGGGAATAATACCGTTTTTCACTGTGATGGGCTTCACAATTATCACTGAGAATAACTGTAAAAAAAGTAGGGATAAGCGTTTGACATCATCCGTTGAGAAGAGAATAATCCGTCCCGTTGGGTCGTTAGCTCAGTCGGTAGAGCAGTTGACTCTTAATCAATTGGTCGGCGGTTCGAACCCGCCACGACCCACCAACAATCTGGTTATCAATGTGTTGTGATTCCCCTATTTCGTCATTCCCTTCGGTTTTATCTTCCTGATTCAGCAATATTATTGTTTCGTTCTAATTCCGGAAATATAAAGCTGTGCTTTGCCTTAAATTTAATCAGTGAGTTCGGATTAGTTTTACTGTGGTTAAATTTGATGAAATGCGGGATATAAATTTTCTGGAGCGGCTGTTTAACTTTACTGGTTCAGGAACTTCATTTTTTGACAGGAAATATTCAGGCTTTCTTTGGCACGGCATTAATTTCCCAATGCTTTAACATTGCAATCTGGGGTGTGATTTTGTTTTGCCCGGCCTGCTTACGGTGTAACAATCTCTCCTAAAAAGAGTCGGACAAATGCGCGCACGCTGCTATTATTCGTGCATAAACTCAGGGAGATAACGATGAAAAAAACACTGGTGGCCTTGGCTGCTCTATTTTTAGCCGGGTGTGCAGCTAATCCTTACGAGCCGACACTTCAGGTCAAATCGTCGTTTGCCAATGCCAGCACCACACCGCCGGCGGGCCAGACGCATGTCAGATTGCACCGCATCGAGCAGTGGTCGGTAATACCTTTTGAAAAGACCTGTCCGCTGATCGTGATTCTAGATGGTCAGACCGTCGCGTCGCTGCACTTTAATCAGTATGTGGATTTAAATGTGCCAAACGGCATGCGAACCATCGACGTTCGTCTTGCCTGCGCACTGACCAAAACGACCGGTTCGATTACTGTGGATGCGAACGGGAAACCTGTCAGTCTCGAAACAGACCGCAGTTTCTTCGGAACCTACAATATCCGGCAGAAAACCGGCGAATGACCGAAATGAACAACCCGCTCCGGCGGGTTTTTTTATGGCTATTTTTCGCAATGATTACACGGGGAATATCAGATGTACGGTTTCGACCATTCCAGTATCTGATCGTGATGCAGCGGGCGGGAAAAATAGAAGCCCTGCACGGAATCACAACGCAGTTCTTCCAGACACATCAGCGTGTCATTGTCTTCCACGCCTTCGGCAACGACCTGGTAACTCAGCGCATGCGCCATTTCAATCATCGATTTGACGATCACTTTGCTTTTGCTGTCATTGCTGATGCCCTGAATCAGGGACTGATCCAGCTTGAGCGTATCCGCCGGAATTTTTTGCAGATAGTTCAGGTTGCTGTAGCCGGAACCGAAATCGTCCAGCGCAATGCTGATACCCATTTGTCTCAGGGCATCCAGCGATGCGACGGCGTGCGGATTATTCACCAGCGTCTGGGTTTCCAGACACTCGATTTCCAGCATCGACGGGGAAACCTGATGCAGGATTAGCGCGGTATGGATGCGCTGAACCAAATCCTGTTCCACCAGATTATTGGCCGTCAGATTGATGGAAACCTGGATCTGCGCGCCGCGTTTTTGCCATTCGGCAATCTGCATTACAGCCTGAGTAATGACCCAGTTAGTCAGCGGCGTAATCAGCGGGGTTTTTTCTGCCAGAGGAATGAACTCTGAAGGTGAAATGACCCCGAGTGTCGGGTGCCGCCAGCGGATCAGCGCTTCCACGCCCTGGAATTTTTTGTCAGCCAGACGAATTTTTGGCTGATAAAGCAGATGAAAATCTTCGCAGGACGCGACGGTCGCCATCAGATCATTAAGCAAATTGAAGGCACGTAGCTGGATAACATCGGATTCCTGCTGATACGGCATCACCAGCTGATTATTGCTGATGGCTTCATGCAGGGACGACATACCCTGACGCAGGGTGGTTTCCGCGCAGGAAGAGGTTGACGAAAAGACAGTGTAACCTGCGTGCAAGCGGACATTGATCGGGATATCGCTGGTAATGCTGCGCTGGATTTTAGCGGCGGCGATTTCCAGCTGATTGAAAATCTCCTGCTGTTCATCGAGCCGTTTGATCAGCGCAAAGCGGCCGAGCATCAGGCTGTAAACTTTGTCGTTTTCATTCAGTTCACAGCGCAGGAAAGCACCGACGTCTTTAAGAATGTTTTCGACTTTCGGAATGCCAATTGAACGCCCGATGTCGTAGGCATAAAGCGTGTCGAGCGTATCAATCAGGATCAGCAGATAGGACGTGTTATCCGGCGTTTTGATCAGTTGCGCGATATCTTCCATCAGCCGCTGGCGGTTAGGCAGGCGCGTAACGATATCCACAAAGCTCACCGAGCTGCGCGATTCGATAATATCAATGACGATAGCCGCGAGATCCGAGAGCATTTCCACTTCCTGCACGGAAAAATCTCTCGGCTGTTTGTCGGCCAGACACAGGCTGCCGACGGCAAAACCATCGCGGGTGATAAGCGGGGCACCGGCGTAGAAACGCATTCCCTCATCGGCGGTGACCAGCGGATTCTCGCGAAAACGCGGATCCTTTTTGGCATCGTTGACGACCATTACCGAAGAAGAGCGGATGGTGTGATCACAAAACGCAATATCACGTGCGGTGTACTGAGTTGCTGTATTAGTTTTGGATTTAAACCACTGACGGTGTTGGTCAACCAGAGTAATGATGCAAATAGGAATATCGAAAATTTGTTGAGTCAGACGGGTAATCAGATCAAGCACTTCATCCGGATTGCTGTCCGCAATCTTGAGTTTTTGCAGCGCCGCAAGCCGTTTATTTTCGTTTGGATTCAGAACCCTTTTCATTCTGTACGACCTCTGATCGCCGATCTGGACGCGTTTAGTTATGCACTATAGCGTGACTCTGATTCATTTATCATTTTCTTTTTGTCCGTTTTGCGAGGGTTGCTGTCAGTTAGCAAGGCGCAGAAGGATATCGTTTGCGTACTATGGAATTCGCAGAGCATTGCCGCTCACTTTATTCCTAAGGAGATTCGTATGTTAAACGACCCGTCACAGAAATATCGCCCGTTCCCCCCGGTGAATTTGCCGGACCGCCAGTGGCCGGGGAATACGCTCGATAAAGCGCCGCAATGGTGCTCAAGTGATCTGCGTGACGGAAATCAGGCTCTTGCGGAACCGATGGATAATGCACGTAAACGCCAGTTTTTTGACCTGCTGGTGCGCTGTGGTTTTAAGCAAATTGAAGTGGCGTTTCCCTCTGCATCACAAACCGATTTTGATTTCGTGCGCGGGTTGATTGAAGACAAGCTGATCCCCGACGACGTGGTGATTCAGGTGCTGACGCCGTCGCGCCCGGATCTGATTGCCCGCACGTTTGAAGCCCTGAAAGATGTGCCGCGCGCCATCGTACATTTATATAACGCTACGGCGCCGGTTTTCCGCGAAGTGGTCTTCAGTCAGGATAAGGCCGCCACCCGCGAGCTGGCTGTCCGTGGTGCGCAGCAGATCCGCCAGTTGTGCGAACAATATTCTCAGACGCAATGGACGTTCGAATATTCCCCGGAAACGTTTTGTTTTACTGAGCTGGAGTTTTCACTGGAAGTCTGTGAAGCGGTAGCGAATGTCTGGGAGCCCTGCGCTGAGCGTCCGATGATTATCAACTTACCGGCCACCGTGGAAGTCAGTACGCCGAATATTTACGCCGATCAGATTGAATGGTTTTGCCGGCATTTCAGCCGTCGTCAGCAGGTTTCCATCAGCGTGCATCCGCATAATGACCGCGGAACCGGGGTGGCGTGTGCCGAGCTGGCGATGCTGGCGGGTGCCGATCGCGTGGAAGGTTGTTTGTTCGGGAACGGCGAACGTACCGGGAATGTGGATATTGTGACGCTGGCGCTGAATCTCTATACCCAGGGCGTAAACCCTGAACTGGATTTCAGTAATTTGCAGGCGATTGTCGAAGCGGTTGAGGAATGTAATCAGCTGCCGGTGCATCCGCGCCATCCTTATGCCGGTGAACTGGTGTTCACCGCATTCTCCGGTTCACATCAGGATGCCATCAAAAAGGGCTTCGCGGCGCAGAAAACCTCAGACAGTGACGTCTGGCGGGTGCCTTATCTGCCGCTCGATCCGGCTGATGTCGGGTGCAGTTACGAGGCAGTGATCCGCGTCAACAGCCAGTCGGGAAAAAGCGGGGCGGCCTGGTTGCTGGAACAGAATCACGGGCTGAAACTGCCGCGCGGCCTGCAAATAGATTTCAGTAAAGCCGTGCAGCGCGAAACCGATACGCATGGCAAGGAAATGAGCACCAGCGATATCTGGCGGCTGTTCCGTGCGCGTTACGGACTGACCGAGCAACCGGTGGTAAAACTGCTGAGCTACGATATCCGCAGTGATGAGCAAAATGTCTGTCATTTCAGTGCGCGCATCCGCTACCGCAATGAAGAGCAGCAAATTGCCGGCAGCGGCAACGGGCTGTTGTCCGGCGCGGTCGATGCCCTGCGCCGCAGTTTTGACGTGGAGCTGGAAATTGGCGATTACCACGAGCATACGTTAGGGCATCAGAGCCACAGCCGTGCCGTTGCGTACCTGAGTTGTCAGGGGCGTCATGGTGAAACCCGCTACGGCGTGGGTATCGACAGCGATGTCTCCAGTGCTTCCGTGCAGGCGCTGTTTAATGCGGCTGGCGGGATTCTGTCTGACTAAAATATTCGCTGGGTGAAATGCCAAGGGAACGGCGGAACATCGCGCTGAATGCACTCGGGCTGTCATAGCCCAGTGCCAGCGCGACATCAATCACCGAGAGACCTGCTGCCAGCTGATTAATCGCTTCGAGTAATTTTGCCTGTCTGACCCAGTCACTGAAACGCAGCCCGGTTTCGCGCTGAAAGCGGCGCGAGAGTGTCCGGCTGCTGATATCCAGACGCTTAGCCACTTCCTCAAGCTCCCATGACGCACACAAATCGGCGCGAATTTGCTGGCTGAGCACAAGCAACTCCGGTTCTTTGGGCTCGGGCAAATGAAGCGGCAACGTTGGCAGCAACCGAAGTTCGTCGAGCAGTAACTCCATAATCCGTTCATCACGGCCGCCCGGCAGATAATCGTGCGGGATCGTCAGAGATGTCAGAATCAGTTCGCGGAGCAGGGGGGAAATCTGGACCACCTGACACTGCGCGGGTAAATCGGCGCGGGCGAGGGGATCGACAAATAAGGTGCGGGCTTTTACGCCACCGATAAAACGCAGGCTGTGTTCGACGTTTGCGGGCAGCCAGACGCCGCGGCCCGGCGGAACCATCCAGGTGCCGAGCGCGGTGTTCACCTCAACAACGCCAGATAAAGTATGGATCAGTTGCGAACAGTGGTGGCTGTGTGCCGCTTCGCTATCACCATGCTGATAATCAATGGCCAGCGGCGCGATGGCCTGATGAGGTGCAAGGAAGTTGCGGTGCATTGATCAGTGATGTTTCTGTTTCTTGGCGTCTTCGACGGCTTTTTTGGCTTCTTCAGCCGCTTTCTCAATCTCTTCTTCTGTCAGTTGCTCGGCCGCTTCAATCAGTTCTGCCAGCCCGTCGCTGACATGGACTTCGTCTGCCTTGCTTTTGTTTTCTTTATTATTTTCGCTCATTACGGTTGTCCTGATGATGTGAATACAGGGCTCTATTATAGCAGAATATAGGGCGAAAGCCGGGGGTCGTGCGGGGAAAGCGCGGAGCCCGCCAGGCGGCAGGCTCCGAAATATTCTTACTGGCGATAAGCGAATTTGATTTGTTGCAGGGAGTTTTTGAAGACTTCAGCCTGTTGCTCGTCTTCCATCTGCGCCACAAAACGTTCCATATTCAGCATGACTTTACCTGCATCAGCCTGGCCAATGGCTTTCAAAATCAGGGTCAGCGTGGCTTTCAGGCAGGCAACTTCGGTCGCCAGTGTTTCAACGTTTGCTTCAGTCGTAAAATCGCAATTACTCATTATTTAAATCTCCTCAGACAGGCTGGCAGGCAGCACGCCGAATTCTGAACGGTAAAAAGAACAGGGTAAAAAGTGAACTCACCCGCTATGAAGGGTGAAAAGTGGCAGCATTTTAGCATAGTTGGCACGGTTTAGTGCAGCGCGGACCTGTTGCGGTTAAAACAGCCAAATAGGATTATTCATACGGAATATTATGGGCGCCGTAAAGAATACTAAACGTAATAGCAAGCTGAGAACCTTTCATGCAGATGTGCAGACTTATTCATATAAGCCATCAGCAATTCGTGCTATCCAAAATAATAATCGGATATATCATAGATATATGAAAGAACGACGTTGACGGATAAATAAGCTGTCTAAGAAAATGCCTGTTTTAGACCTGAAAATTCCGGTGTTATTATTTTTTTACTGCTGAAAACATCGGACCTCTGATCAGCCTTTTCGTTGATTAGACAGGTTTTTTTAACGAATTATTAATACAGGTGATGGCACTTCTCATTTACATTCAGCAAAGTAGTTTTTTTCAGACATTCCTTGGTCAGGACGGCATGATAGAGTAAAATACGCGGGCTATAATAATGCTTTCGTCTTCATGATTTAAAACACTGCCGATGAGCGGTAGTGGGGCGAGTTTGTTAATGCTGGCCTATAATTGCCACCTCCTCTTCGTTTATAAGCGGTCTGAGAACACTATTAATGTTCAGCGTACATGATTACGTTAAGACGGGCTTGAAGAACCTGACGGTGTGTCGCCCTTATTTTTTGGAGAATTCTCTTTGATTAGCGTTCTTCTTGTTGATGACCATGAACTGGTGCGCGCAGGGATCCGACGCATTCTTGAAGATATCAAAGGCATTGGTGAGGCGCAGTGCGGTGAAGATGCCGTCAAATGGTGTCGCGCCAACGATGTTGATATTGTCCTGATGGATATGAACATGCCGGGTATCGGCGGGTTAGAAGCGACGAAGAAAATTATTCGTTTTTCGCCCGACATCAAGATAATCATCCTGACGATTTATACCGAAAATCCGTTACCCGCCAAAGTGATGCAGGCCGGGGCTTCGGGCTATCTGAGTAAAGGGGCTGCGCCACAGGAAGTGGTGAATGCTATCCGCCTGGTTGATTCGGGTCAGCGCTATATTGCGTCTGACATCGCTCAACAAATGGCACTCAGCCAGATTGAACCCCAATCTGAAACGCCTTTTGATTCCTTATCAGAGCGTGAATTACAGATCATGCTTATGATTACCAAAGGCCAAAAGGTGAATGAAATTTCAGAACAGCTGAACTTGAGCCCGAAGACAGTTAACAGTTATCGTTATAGGATGTTTAGTAAATTAAATATTAGCGGCGATGTTGAGTTAACCCATTTGGCTATCCGGCACGGCTTGTTCAACGCGGAGACTTTATCAGGCAGTGAGTGATGAGCGTTTCGACCCTAAAGCCTTTCTGAAAACGGTCACCAGCCAGCCGGGCGTCTACAGGATGTATGACGCCAGCGGCACCGTAATCTATGTAGGTAAAGCCAAAGACCTTAAAAAACGTCTTTCCAGCTATTTTCGCGTCCAGGTTTCCAGTCGTAAAACGGAAACGCTGGTCAAAAATATCGCGCAAATCGATGTCACCGTAACGCATACGGAAACTGAAGCGCTGCTGCTTGAACACAACTACATCAAACTGTATCAGCCGCGCTACAACGTTTTGCTGCGCGATGATAAGTCGTATCCGCTGATTTTCCTCAGCGCGGACAACCATCCGAGAATTACCGTTCACCGTGGCGCGAAGCATGCGAAAGGCGAATATTTCGGGCCTTTCCCAAACTCTTACGCTGTTCGCGAAACGCTGGCGCTGTTGCAAAAACTTTTCCCCATCCGACAGTGTGAAAACAGTGTTTACAGCAACCGTTCACGTCCGTGTCTGCAATATCAGATTGGCCGTTGTCTGGGCCCGTGTGTCAAAGGGCTGGTCAGCGATCAGGAATACAACGATCAGGTAGATTACGTGCGTCTGTTCCTGTCGGGCAAAGATCAGCAGGTTGTGACGCAGCTGGTCAGCCGTATGGAAGAAGCCAGCAAAGATTTGCGATTTGAAGATGCCGGGCGGATCCGCGATCAGATTCAGGCCGTCCGTCGCGTCACAGAACGTCAGTTTGTATCGGGCAACAGCGAAGATCTGGATGTCATCGGCGTGGCCTTTGAGTCGGGAATGGCCTGTCTTCATGTGCTGTTTATCCGTCAGGGTAAAGTGCTTGGCAGCCGCAGCTATTATCCGAAAGTGCCGGGCGGCACCGATCTGGGCGAAGTCGTGCAGACGTTTGTCGGGCAGTTTTATTTGCAGGGGAGCCAGATGCGTACGCTTCCCGGTGAAATTTTGCTGGATTTCAGCCTGCCTGAAAAAGACTTGCTGGCGGAATCGCTCAGTGAAATGGCCGGACGTAAAGTTCAGATTCAAAGTAAGCCTCGCGGTGATCGCGCGCGTTATCTGAAACTGGCGCGTACCAACGCATCCACCGCGCTGACAACAAAGCTTGCGCAGCAATCCACCATCCATCAGCGGCTGGCAGAATTGGCAAAAACACTCCATCTTGCCGAAATTAACCGCATGGAATGCTTCGACATCAGCCATACTATGGGCGAGCAAACGGTCGCTTCCTGCGTTGTTTTTGACGGCAACGGCCCGGTGCGTTCGGAATACCGCCGCTATAACATTACCGGTATTACGCCAGGCGATGATTACGCGGCGATGGCTCAGGTGCTGAACCGCCGTTATGGTAAAGCGCTCGATGAAAAGAAAATTCCCGATGTCATCTTTATTGACGGCGGGAAAGGCCAGCTCGGCATGGCGCGCGATGTTTTTGATTCGCTGAATGTTGAGTGGGATAAATCTAAACCGCTGCTGATTGGTATCGCGAAAGGTGCTGACCGCAAAGCCGGGCTCGAAACGCTGTTTTTCGTACCAGAAGGTGAGGGCATTGCGTTACCGGCGGATTCTCCGGCATTGCATGTGATTCAGCACATCCGCGATGACTCGCACAATCATGCGATCACCGGCCACCGTCAGCGTCGCGCTAAAGTGCGTACGACCAGTGCACTGGAAGAAATTGAAGGCGTCGGGCCAAAACGGCGTCAGGTTTTACTGAAATACATGGGAGGCATTCAGCCATTACTGAATGCCAGCGTAGAGGAAATTGCACAGGTGCCGGGTATTTCTAACGCATTGGCAGAAAAGATTCATAATGCGTTGAAACACTAAAGGCAATGTAGCAACATACTCATAATATCCACACCGGACAAACAGTTACCTTCGCTATGCAATTTAATATACCTACGTGCCTTACCCTGTTCCGCGTTGTACTGATACCGTTCTTTGTGCTGGCTTTCTATCTGCCTTATCCCTGGGCATCACTGGCCTGCGCGCTGATTTTTGTTTTTGCTGCGGTGACTGACTGGTTTGATGGTTATCTTGCCCGTCGCCTGAAGCAAACAACGCGTTTTGGTGCATTTCTGGATCCGGTCGCAGACAAAGTGATGGTTGCCATCGCGCTGGTGCTGGTCGCAGAATACTTTCATTCATGGTGGAT
The DNA here is from genome assembly GCF_019049615.1 of Rahnella sp. BCC 1045. Classification (NCBI taxonomy): domain Bacteria; kingdom Pseudomonadati; phylum Pseudomonadota; class Gammaproteobacteria; order Enterobacterales; family Yersiniaceae; genus Rahnella; species Rahnella sp. BCC 1045. Next base: position 49,677 of record NZ_JAFMOZ010000128.1, read on the forward strand.
TACGTTGCCGGCGGCGACGATGATTGCACGTGAAATTATCATTTCGGCGCTGCGCGAGTGGATGGCGGAAATTGGTAAACGGAGCAGCGTTGCGGTGTCCTGGATTGGTAAAGTGAAGACAACGGCGCAAATGTTGTCTCTGGTCGCGTTATTGTGGCGTCCGGATAACATCGTGGTGGGTGTCGGTGTGGTTGCGCTTTACATTGCTGCTGTGCTGACTTTCTGGTCAATGTTCCAGTATTTGAACGCTGCGCGCCACGATTTGCTGGAACCCTGATCAAACTGACGTAAAAAACGTCAAACGATCGCATGAACCTGATAATTTTATTGACTCAATCCGTCAGGTCAGTAGAATGCAACGCATCGGAAGGCAGCCAGTCATGCGCCAGAAGATAGTTAAAAAAATCAGTACGTTCTGATTAAAGCGGGAATAGCTCAGTTGGTAGAGCACGACCTTGCCAAGGTCGGGGTCGCGAGTTCGAGTCTCGTTTCCCGCTCCAAATTTTCTTAAACTGGTTCGTGAATTGGTTTAAGTACAAGACAAGTAGTAAGATTTAAGGCGCGTTAACAAAGCGGTTATGTAGCGGATTGCAAATCCGCCTAGTCCGGTTCGACTCCGGAACGCGCCTCCAATTTTCCCGGAGCCCGGGTGGTGGAATCGGTAGACACAAGGGATTTAAAATCCCTCGGCTTATGGCTGTACGAGTTCAAGTCTCGTCCCGGGTACCATGGAAAATTAGCTGAATAATCAAAAGCAATAAAGTAGTAATGTCGTTATAGCCACCTTCGGGTGGTTTTTTTATGCCTGAAATTCGGCAAGCCACAAGAATGCACAATGATGCTTTTTCGTGTGGCGTGCAGGGGAGTAAGTGCAGAGAAGGGAATTAAAACAGCCCCGAGGGGCGTTTTTAGGGTTAAAATTCACCCGGTGAATCAGTGTTGCTCAGTGCCCTGATAGATAAAGGCAGATGGTAGTTAGGCTGGCTGGTAAAAAACGCCTGCAGGGCAACGCGTTTCTTCCGGTCTATAGAAATTTCTTCCATAGTTTTGCGGAAGATACTGTAACGGCCGCAAGAAGTGCAGGTCACAGTGACAATTTTCGCCGACATATTCACCGACGTTTTATTCGTGCTTTGGCACAACGGACACTCGTCTTGAGCGCTTACAACGGTGGAACTCATAAAACCTCCGGTTTTACTTAGAGCGGGCAGTAGTCTAGCACAAAAAGGCGGCAGTTACTTAACGATAATTTAATTATCAGTGGATTTCAGCGCCAACTACGTGTAAAGAGCGCTCAAACCGCTGACGGGCAGTGAAAATTTTCCTCCCGGCCGGACGCATTCTTTCCTCCTTCTTCTCATACGTTACACTTAAAGAATTCACTGCTTAAATGGATTTCTGTTTCGTATGACGCCTGCTTTGTATCAGCGTATCAATGGCTCGCTTTACCACCGCATTTTTGTCGTGGGGGATCTGCACGGATGTCTCAGCCTGCTCGGGCATGAACTGGCAAAGATAGCGTTCGATCCGCAACGCGATTTACTGTTGTCTGTCGGCGATCTCGCCGATCGCGGCCCTGACAGTGTCGGGTGCCTGCGCCTGATCAATGAGCCGTGGTTTTCCTGTGTCCGCGGCAATCACGAACAGATGGCGATTGACGCGATACATGAAGAGAATGTTTCAAGATGGCTGCGTAACGGCGGCGACTGGTTTTACGCACTGGAAGATGAGATTCAGGAGCAGGCAAAAGCGCTGATTTTGCAGGCAGACAAATTGCCACATGTTCTCGAACTCAACACGCGCGAAGGAAAACGCATCGTCATTGCGCATGCGGATTACGTTTCGGACGAATATGTTTTCGGAAAGCCGCTCGACAGTTATGAAACTATCTGGAACCGCGACCGTATTAACTCTGCGCTTGCCGGACGTTACGGGCCGATATCCGGCGCTGATGCTTTCTATTTCGGACATACGCCGGTTGAACCTGCACTGCAATTTGCGAACCTGTTTTATATTGATACCGGCGCGGTCTTTGGTGGTTATCTGACGATACGGCAATTGCAATAATATCAGGCTGCAGGCGGGTTTGCGGTGGTTGCGCGGCAAAGGTATAGTGAGCGGCTGCGAACGGGAAAGGCGTGAGATAACACCATGGAAAATAAGCGTGAAGACAGGATCCAGCGTCTGTTGCTGGCATTAAAAAAGACCGACAAAATTCATCTGAAAGAAGCGTCTTTACTGCTCAATGTTTCCGAAATGACCATACGCCGTGACCTTAACGTGGAACCTGCGCCGGTTATTTTGCTGGGTGGCTACATTGTCATGGATCCTAAGAATAACCCGGCGACACATTATTTCGTCAGCGAACAGAAAATGCGTCAGGTTGCGGAGAAAAAACGCCTGGCCTCACGCGCAGCGGGGCTGATTCAGACGAACGACACGGTGTTTTTTGATTGCGGCACCACAATGCCTTACGTCATCGAAAGCATTCCCGAAACCCTCGTTTTTACGGCAATCTGCTATTCGCTCAATACCTTTCTCGCATTGCAGGAAAAGCCTCACTGTGAGGTGATTTTGTGTGGCGGCGCGTTCAAATCCAGCAACAGTATTTTTACCCCGTTAGGGCGCAGCAGTGAGCTGGATTATATCCGTCCGTCCAAAGCTTTTATTTCGGCGGCCGGTGTCAGTATTGAACACGGCGTCACTTGCTACAATTTTGATGAGTTGCTGATGAAACATCAGGCGATGGAGCGTTCTGCGCAAAGTATTCTGGTGGCAGACAGCACGAAGTTTGATCAGGTGCGACCGGCGGCAATCGCACCTCTTGCCCGATTCAATGTACTGGTCAGCGACGCTGAGCCACCGCGGGCTTATCTCGATTTTTGCAGTCAGTCTGACATTCCGCTTCTGGTCTGAGCCTTTTAGCGGATAGCGGGAATTTTCTCCACAGACTGATAAAGTACAACTTCCCAGATGCCACTTTTCGAACCATCACTGAGATAGTGTTCGAAACAGGCTTTTCCGTCCGGCCGGTAGTGCGCACTGGTCAGCAACTGAGCATAAAAATCGCGCCAGGCTTTCTCAAAATCACCGTCGGCAATAGTGGTGTGATAGGCCGCATAAGTGCCTCCTGGCAACGTTTGCAGTGACAGACCTTCTGCTTCATCCAGAATAAAATTATCGGCAACGCAAACCGAAGGATCGGCCCGCAAAGCCTCTGCCGGCGTGGTATCAGGGTTATCATGAAACCAGGTCAGCCATTCGGTACGCGGCTGATGATGCCGCGCAACCCATTTGGTCAGTTGCTGAAAGCCGCTGTGGATTGACTGCTGATAAGGGCCGACAACCCGGTAGCTCACCAGCTTTTTGGCCGGTCTTTCTACGATTGATAATGCCACGATGATCTCCTTTTATCTGACATAGATTGGGTGGTTTCCATGTGGGTAAAAACGTCAATGCCAAGCTTATCTATAACAGTTCACCGTTTTACTCACGGTAACTGCTCTACGCGCTATAACAGTTGTCATGATAAAATTATGTAATCAGATTGCATTATAGTCGTGACGCAGTGAGGTTATGAGATGGACGTAATCAAAAACGTATTAAACAGTGAAATTGATCGGATCAATCGTCAGGAAGGCCGTGACGGAAAGGCGCGCATTAATGGAGAGTTCTTCGTGAACCATCCATGGTTATGCCTGGCGATGCTGGTCGGCTATATCGCCGTCGGCGTGGTGATGTATGTTTCACCGTACATGGGCGTGGGCTGGTTTATCGGCTTCACCGCATTTCTGGTGTTTATGTCGGCGATGCTGCTGCTCGAAATCAAACCGGTTTACCGTTACGAAGATATCGGCGTGTTAGATCTTCGCGTTTGCTATAACGGCGAATGGTATTTCAGCCGTGAATTATCCGGTGATGCGGTTAAGCAAATTTTGAGTGCCGGCAGCGTAAGTTCGCACATCAAAAATCGTATTGAATCGATCGTACGCAACAAAGGCTCGATCGACTTTTATGATGTATACGATCTGGCTCGTCTGGAAAATCAGCAGCAAGATCCCACCAGAACAGCACAGTTAGCTCACTGATCGCGCCCTTAAACATGGCTTCTGCCCATGACGTTACCCTGCATGCTCTGATAAAATAGTGGCTGGGTATCATTTTCGTGAATGAATCGTACATGCGAAAAATGATGCCAGCCGTTACAGGAGCGACAGTGGAACGAATCAAACTTACAATTCATCATCTGCACAAAATCATTTCCGGTGAAAAACAGGATGCACAGGCGACTGCGCGCATTTATGCTGGCGATGGACTGTTGCTGACTGAAACAATGACCGGGCAGGCGATGCATTTTGATCGCTTTATCAAAGCCGAAAACGACAATGGCAAACCTTTACGTGTGGAATGGGACAGCGACGGCAGCGCCGCAATGTCGGTTTCCCGCGCTGAAGTGTGCCCTTGCTGCGGTGGCGATGCCCTGCACCATTGAATAAATCCGGGCCTGACCGCATGTTAAGTAAAAGCCGAACAGGGGGGAATGATGAAATTTATCAGTAACGAATTTGAATACCGCCAGTGGATCATGGACGAAATATTCCAGGCAAGCGCGGTAGGCGAAACCTCTGAGTTTGCCGATCAGGAAGTGGAAGATTTTATCTTTGACGCGCGTCCGGTGGCTTATCCCTGCGTCGCAGTGATGATTCAGACGCCCGGTGAGCCTGGCGTATGCGAACCCCGATTCTTTTATAAAGAACAGGTATTTGAGTGGGCACACAAAATGGGCTTTGGTTTTGACAGCTAACGGCGCATCCGGTTAACGCAAAAACCCCGGGAAGGTCCCAGGGTTTCGTGGCGAATGGCCGGGCTACTGATCAGACATTTTTCCTGTCGATTTTCTCTTCACCCCAGAACAAATAGTCGTCCTTGGTTTTTGCGAACGCGATGGGCAAGACTTCATCGCTGCCTTCTTCCCAAATTTTCTGCGCCAGTTTCTCATCATTTTTAGCCAGTTCGAAAATGGCTTCAGCGATTTCATGAGAGGTTTCACGTGTGTTGGCCCAGGCTTTGATGTTTGACGTCGTCATCCGGTTCTCCTCGTATTTTTTGCGCAACGGTGTCTCCATGACACCATCATATTCAGGTTAACTATGGTTTCTGCGCGGGGTTAATGCAAATCTGCGAGGCAGGATAGGGCAGAAATTCCATGATTAGTGCCGGAGCAGGGCACAAAAAAACCGGCACCGGGCGGGGACTGTCGTTTATACTGAACGCGATTTTGAACAATTAAGGTGATGAGAATGAGCGACGATATTTTTGATTTTGACATTGATGCTGCACTAGAAACTGCTGAAGTAAAAGCGGCTGAAAAAGCAGCAGAAGTGCCTGAAGCCGTTCAGGACGAAAGCGACTGCGAAGGCTGCAAAATCTGATTTTGCACAACTTAGCAGCAAACAGAAAACCGCTTCGGCGGTTTTTTTGTATCTGTCATTTATTCCTATTCTGGCACTTCTGGCTGAATCTCCTTTACCGACATAGTGTTGCATCGCAGTCTCCCGACATCGCTTCTGACGCAACTGTAAGGATAACGTCAGGACATTTTTTTTGGGATAAATTCCTATAGAACAGGAAGATAGCTGGCGGTACTTTGTCACCACCTGATAAGCAGGTCGTGAGGTTCACAATGAAAAAACTAATTTTTGTTCTCGCCGTTTTGCTCACTTTGCCCGCTATCGCACAGGCAGACGTCGAGGTAGGGCTTAATATGCCGGGGTTGTCACTGCATGTCGGTGACCGCGATAATCGTGGATATTACTGGGACGGTGGTGACTGGCGTCCGCCAGGCTGGTGGGATAACCATTATCGTGATGAAGGCCGCGGGCATTGGGTTTATTACGAACCGGCTCCACCGCCACCGCCGCGCTACTGGCATCACGAGCACTGGCATGAAGGTCCGCCTCCCGGCTACTGGCGTGATGGTCCTCCGGGGCACTGGCGTGAAGGCCCGCCTCCTGGCCGCTGGTAATCACTTTTTACTGAACGGCTAAGAGTCAGAACACGAAAGAACAGTAACGACAGATTTTGGGAACAGGGCTGGCAGTGGCGATGCAAAGCATCCCCAATGTCAGTTCTGTTCCTTTCGTTTTTAATCATTTTAAAACCTCCGCTGCTGATAATTTCCTGCAAAATTAATCGCATGCTGAATATTTAAAATATAAACCATTCATGAGAATTATATTTTAAACCGATTATTGCAAGGAATAGCAATAAACGCTTATCCCATAAACTTTTCAGAGAAAGTGCTGCTTGCTAAGTGTCACTATTGTGTTAATTTCTTGTTATATGAGATCAGCAATGGAAGGCCTGAACGCAATGCGTGCCTGATATCATATTGAAGTGTTATGGAATTTTTACTCAGGTGCGCTATTTGTCATTTACTGAGATTACCGCTATGCGCCTGATTAAAAACGATTTTGAGTTCCGTCTCTGGATGCTGGATGCCTATTTTTATCAGGATAAGATAGAAGGCGATACGTTGCTGACCGACGAAGAGATGGATGAGTTTTTATTTGAATGCCGTCCGCAGGAATATCCATGTTTAGGAACGGTCACGCCTTCCAAAGAATGTTCGCTGGAATTTGATATTGCCTTTTTCTATCGTGAACACATTACGGAATGGGCAAAATTGATGGGATTGATGAATACGAAATAGTATTGCTTTCCCGACATTAAAAAAGCGCCTTCGGGCGCTTTTTGCATTTTTACTTGTGCGGATGACAGAAGAATCAGTTTCCCCGTACTTCTACCATCACCGGGCAGGGCGATCGCGCGATAACCTCTGCGCTGACCGAACCTTTGATGATGCGGCCAAAAGCTGAAAGCTGCCGGTGGCCCATCACAATGACCGACGCCTGTCTTTTCACGGCTTCTGCCGCCAGCGCTTCTCCGGCGTTACCGACAATGATATTGCCTTTCGCCTGAATCCCTGCTTCTGCGAGCGTTTTCAATGCCTGACCGACCACGGCGCGGGCGGTAGTCTGTTCTTCCTCCGCAGGAGGATATTCGATGATTTCGCCGGGCATATCCCCGTTTTCTTCCAGTGCATAAGACTCATCGATGCAACAGGTGACATAGACCGTTGAGTTATGGCCGGTAGCAAGCTGACGGCTTAGATCCACTACAAATCCCGTTTGTCTGGAGCCATCTACGGCTAACAAAATGACGTCAAACATTTGTATTCCTTATACAGCCTGATTTTTGAGGTTCGGTATTACTTGCCAATTTCGCTGGTCAGCGCTTCTTTGCACTCAAGCAAAGCGGTGCGGATCACGTCCTGTTTAGCCTCAAGGCGCGGAGTGGGAATCAGAACGGAAACTGAATAGCGCCCCAAAATCGTGTCGATGGCAATCGCAATAGTGGATACACCTTCTACCGTTTCGCCCGTTTCAATCGAGTAACCGTTACGGCGAACGTCGGCAACGATATCGAGCAGTGCGCCGAGCGTGCCGACGGTATTTTTCGTCGCCGGCTCCAGCACTTCACCGACAATAATTCGAATTTCCTCATCGGTTTTTAACGCCAGCAGCGCACGCCCTGAGGAAGTGCTGTATATCGGCAAATTCAGGCCCACGCGGGGAACAATGCGTAACTCTTTTTCCGACACAATGCAGTGAATATTGGCAATCTGACGACCGCTGGCGCGGCCAATGGCGACGGTCTCCCCGGTAATTTCGTTCAGATTACGGAGAAACGGTGTGGCAATGGCGATCATGTCGGTGTGTACTGTTGACGCCAGTTTCAGCAACGTCGGCCCGAGCCGGACACCGCCGTTGCCTTCCGAACGTACCAGCCCTTCTTCTGCCAGTGCTGCAACGATGCGCTGAACCGTCGAGCGCGGAAGATCGACATCATTCGCGATGGCTCCCAGGCTCATGCCCTGAGGATGTTTGCCCAGTGCATTAAGTACCGATGCTGCCCGCGAGATCACTTGGATCCCACCGCTGCGCTCTTCGTCTGCCGGAATATCCTGCGCCATTCTTTTTCCTTCTTCATTATCCGGTGTCATCCGCCAACACCTTGTCTTGCCAATGTAATGGCTGAACCGGTGAAAAACAATTCCTAATCACATTGCAATACACTGTACCGTATTATAGTATTTTGGAGTGTATCACGATACGGTGCATTGCATCGAAATATGAGTGACATCGCTCACTGAACTGTGCCTTCCCGGCGCAGACCTGCCTTCTCACTATCGGCGTACCATAAAGCGGCGAAGTTAATGAGTACAACTATGAATCAGCCAATTGCACAGGCACCGGCCGCAAGCAGCGCCGGAATGTCCGGACCACCGCCGTTTACCGCGAGGCTGGTCACCGGATTAGCGGGCGTATTGATCGTCGCACTTTGCTCCGGCCTGAACGACCGTGTCACGGATATTGCTTTGGCTGATGTTCGTGGCGCTTTAAGTATCAGTAATGATGCCGGTTCATGGCTGATCGGCTCCTATCAGGCTGCGGAAGTGGCGGCCATGATGATTGCTCCGTGGCTGGCGGTGACGTTTTCGCTGCGCCGCTTCACGCTGTTCGTAACGTTGGGCTTTTTGCTGGTCGCCGCCGTTTTACCGTATTCACCCAACCTGCCGGTGTTTATTACGCTGCGTGCGGTTCAGGGACTGTTTGGCGGGGCGATGCCGCCTTTGCTGATGACGGCGGCGCTGCGCTTTATGCCGCCGCAGTACAAACTTTACGGGCTGAGTGCTTATGCGCTGACCGCTACTTTTGGGCCGAACATCGCGACCTCCATGGCGGCCATCTGGACCGATTATGTCGGCTGGAAGTGGGTGTTCTGGCAGGTTATTCCACCGTGTGTGCTGGGGTATTTGCTGATTGGTTACGGATTGCCACAAGATCCGCAGCGTTTTGAGCGATTTAAACAGATGGATATTGTCGGCATGGTGACGGGATGCAGCGGCATTTCCTTGCTGGTGCTGGTTCTTCAACAGGGCGAACGGCTGGACTGGTTCAACTCGCCGCTGATTACCGTCATGTTTTTCGCCTCGCTGGCGCTGCTAACGATTTTTCTGGTTAACGAATGGCATCACCCGTTGCCGCTGTTCAAATTGCAAATGCTGAAACGCCACAATCTGGCGCACGGTTTAATCACGTTGTTTGCGCTGATGTTCCTGTTTTTATCCGGCTCGGCATTACCGGCGAGTTTCATGCAGCAGGTAGGGGGATTTCGTGCGGTGCAGGTCGGGCCGCTGGCGCTGACGATCGGTTTGCCGCAGCTGCTTCTGGCTCCGCTGGTGGCGTTTTTCCTGACTATTCGTTGGGTAGACAGCCGCTGGGTTCTGGCCTGCGGGCTGGGGCTGGTGGGGGTTTCCTGTTACTGGGGAACGCATATCACCAGCGTCTGGGCGCGTGATAACTTTTATGTGATTCAGATTATGCAGGCGTTCGGCCAGCCGATGGCGGTGTTGCCCATTTTGCTGGGCGCAACCAGCGTCGTTCAACCGCAGGAAGGCCCTTTTGCCGCAGCGATGTTTAATACCACGCGCGGAATGGGGAGTATTGCGGGAAGTGCCCTTCTGGGCGTGATGGTCAGCGACCGTGAGCAGTTCCATTCTAACGTTTTACTCAATCACATTGGCGGTGTGAATTATCTGCTTTCCCAGCCTTATGGCGGTGGCAGCAGTTTTCTGGCACCGCTGAACACTGACGGTTCTGCGATTTCAACGGAAGTCATTACGCAGTTTTCCACGCTGGTCAGGAAGCAGGCACTGGTTATGAGCCTGGCTGATATTTACATGCTGATTATCGGCCTGGCGCTTGCGCTGATTGTGCTGGCCTCAATCCTGCCCAAACGCTCTTATCCGCCTCAGTCTCTGGTTAAACGCCCCTGAATGAAGCATCACCTGAACGAATGAATTTCACTATAAGAAAGTACGAGAGAAAATCATCATGATAAAAACATCGCCTGTCCGCCTGAGCTGGCTGGTTGCCGCCGTGGTGGTGGTATTACTGATTGTGATTGCCTTCTGGACGTTGTCTTCAGGGAGCGCACAGGAAACCGATGACGCTTTTGTATCGGCAGACTCTACACTGGTTGCACCGCGGATTTCCGGCACGATTGCTGATGTGTATGTTAAGGATAATCAGAGTGTTAAAGCGGGCGATGTGCTGGCAAAAATTGACGATCGCGATTACCGCAACGCCGTGCTCACCGCGCAGGCCAGCCTCGAAACGGCGAATGCGCAAATGCTCAGCCTGAACGCGCAACTTGCGAAACAGCAGCAGACTATTTTACAGGCGCAGGCCTTGGTGAATGCGGATTCTGCCAGTATTGCGTATGCACGCCAGAGTGCTGACCGTTACAAACGTTTGCTGCAAAATGGCTCCGGCACGGCGGATGCTCGTGATGAATCAGATGCCAGTTTGCGCTCAAAACTGGCTTCCCAGCAAAGTGATATGGCCGCCGTGCAGGCCGCTGAAAAGCAGGTTGACGTACTGAAAGCGGAGCAGGCGCAGGCCAAAGCGGCGATTGATTCTGCTACCACCGCGCTGGCGCAGGCGAAACTCAATCTTTCCTATACAGAAATCACGGCGCCGGTTGACGGCGTGGTCGGCCAGCGTTCTCTGCGCATCGGCGGCTATGTCAGCGCAGGAACCCGTGTGGTGGCAGTCGTGCCGCTTCACGATGCCTATATTGTGGCGAATTATCTGGAAACGCAGCTGGGTGATGTGCAGCAAAATCAGCCCGTTGATATCAAAATCGACGCATTGCCGGGCGTGACGCTGAAAGGGACAGTGGACAGTATTTCTCCGGCCACGGGTGTCACGTTTTCGCCGATCTCACCGGATAATGCAACCGGTAACTACACCAAAGTGGTGCAGCGTCTGGCGGTGAAGATTGTGCTGGATAAAGATCAGGCCGATGCGAAGCGGCTGAAAGTCGGAATGTCGGTGATCCCGACGATAGATACTGCGTCACGCTGATTTTCGTTTGTCTTTCTTTGCGTCAAAAATCAGCCCCCTGAAAGCAAAAGGGCCATGCTTAACCGCACGGCCCTTTTTGTTTTCGCGCCCCCTGAAGCGTCAGGACGCCTGATTCTGCGGTGGCGTGGCGTCCGATGAATCCTTCTTCGCCGGATGCTGCGGTTTACCCGAGAACAGGAATCGCAGAATCGGAATGCGTTTGTGTACTTCGTACAAGATAAACGCAATACCGAATACGAACACCAGACCCAGCCAGAAACCCAGCCAGTCGCTGTGGATCTTCGGCGTGATAAATGCCCCGTAAATCAGCGTTAACGGGTGGTGAATCAGATAGATAAACAGCGACGAGTTCACCAGATAAGTAATCCACGGCGCCTGGAAATTGAGGAGGTAGTGACTGAATGAGAACACCACATTAACCATCAGGATCCCCAACAGGGTGGTGATGATGGCGTCGATTTCCATCGAGTACAGCTGCGGAGTATTCACGTGCTGATTAAACATGTAAGCGGCGAACAGGAAGATACTCACCACGCCGGCAGTTGCTGAAGGCTTCAGGAACAGCTCTTTCAACCAGGAGAATTTATAAGCAAACGCGCCGATGATGAAAAATGGCAGATAAAACAATGTCTGCATCACGACGAAATTAAACGCACCGTTGGAAAGTAAATTAGGTGCAAAAAGATACAGCCCGCGGTTAAACGCGGCGTAAATTAAGCCGATAAATAAAAATACAATTGAGAGTTTTCCTAACGTGTTTGTCCGGGTTTTTATTAATTGAATACGACTAGTCTTAATTTCTTTAATAAATTTGAAGAGGTAAAAACAAATACTGGTCAGAATAACTAACGTTAACAGGAACCATAAATGGGACACTAATTCCCAGACGGTAATGTTAATCTTTTGATAGAAATCCATATTTCCCCAGTCTGAGAATTTACTGGTGAATTTCATCAGGAAATAGAGCTGCGGGATTGTAATCAGCGGGAAGGCCGCTACCAGCGGGATGGCAACCCGCTCCAGACGTACCTTGAGCCACTGGTGCGAGTCGTAGCGCTCATACAGCATATAAGAAAAATACCCGGAGATGACAAAGAAAACCTGCATCCGGAAGGCATGGATAATATCATTGAAAATTGTCAGGCCGTGCGAAGGCACCGCACTGTTTACCGCCCAGATATGACTGGAGTAAATCAATGATATATGGAAAGGAATACCCAGCAGCATCAAATATGCGCGGATAGAGTCCAGGAAAAACTCACGTTGTGGTTTTTGTGGTTTCATTACGTATCCGTTGTATGTGGCTCATCCTAATTTTAGAGCGTAGTTTGTATTCGGGCTAATTTCTCAGGTAACCAAAAATGACTGTCGTTGACATTAGTTTAGTTTCTCACCTTAAAACATGCATTGTTATAGGACAAGTTTCCATAGCCGGAGTTTCAACGAATTGATATCCTTGTACCCTGTTGCGCTTAAACGGTTCATCAATGGCTGAACCATCGACTGCTCAAGTTGTCGGAAACCTGACACTTCCCATAAAATAGTTACAGTGAATGATTGAAGCGCGCATAGGAGACAAAGTGTCGGATAAAAATTTTTCCATAGGGTCACGTATGATCAAAGTCCGTTTGCTAAGTGCCGCAGTGTTGATGACCATGTTCACCTCATCTGCCTGGGCTTTTTCTATAGATGATGTTGCCAAACAAGCGAAGGCATTAGCCGATAAAGGTTACGAAGCGCCGAAAAGCAATCTTCCGTCTCAATTCCGCGATCTTAAATTCGCAGATTACCAACAAATTCAGTTCAATCATGACAAAGCGTACTGGAAAAACCTGAATACGCCTTTCAAGCTTGAGTTCTACCATCAGGGGATGTACTTCGACACTCCGGTAAAAATCAACGAAGTGACGGCAGACTCCGTAAAAGAAATCAAATACAGCCCGGACTACTTTAACTTTGGCAACGTCAAACATGACGCTGACTCAGTCAAAAACCTCGGTTTTGCTGGCTTCAAAGTGCTTTATCCGATCAATAAAGCAGACAAAGATGATGAAATTATGAGTGTGCTGGGTGCCAGCTACTTCCGCGTCATCGGTAAAGGCCAGGTTTATGGCTTGTCTGCCCGTGGTCTGGCGATCGACACCGCGCTGGCTTCCGGCGAAGAATTCCCGCGTTTCCGCGAGTTCTGGATTGAACGTCCAAATCCAGACGAAAAACATTTAGTCATTTATGCCTTGCTCGATTCGCCGCGTGCGACCGGTGCTTATCGTCTGGATGTGTATCCGGGCAAGGAAGCGACCGTTGACGTGCAGTCACAAGTTTATCTGCGTGACAAAGTCGGCAAACTGGGTATCGCTCCGCTGACCAGCATGTTCCTGTTTGGCGCGAATCAGCCCTCTCCGGTGATGAACTATCGTCCGGCGCTGCATGATTCCAATGGTCTGTCTATCCATGCCGGTAACGGTGAATGGATCTGGCGTCCGCTGAACAATCCGAAACACCTTGCTGTCAGCCAGTTCTCCATGGAGAACCCGAAAGGCTTCGGTCTGCTGCAACGGGGTCGCAGCTTCTCAAACTTTGAAGATCTCGACGATCGTTACGACCTGCGTCCGAGTGGCTGGGTCGAGACCAAAGGCGACTGGGGTAAAGGTAAAGTTGAGCTGGTGGAAATTCCAACCGCAGACGAAACCAACGACAACATCGTCGCGTTCTGGACGCCGGAACAATTGCCGGATGCCGGTAAACCGCTGAGCCTGAACTATCGTCTGCATTTCACCCGTGAAGAAGAAAAATTACATTCTCCTGATCTGGCGTGGGTTGAACGTACCATGCGTTCAACCGGTGATGTGAAACAGTCGAATCTGATCCGTGAACCTGACGGCAGCGTGGCTTTCCTGGTTGATTTTGTCGGCCCAAATCTGAAAGCCCTGAAAAGCGACACTCCGGTGGCGTCTCAGGTCAGCGTGGGTGACAACGGTGAACTGGTTGAAAACACTGTCCGCTATAATCCGGTAACCAAAGGCTGGCGTCTGACGCTGCGCCTGAAAGTGAAAGATCCGAAGAAAGCGATCGAAATGCGCGCTTCTCTGGCTAATGGCGATAAAACACTGAGTGAAACCTGGAGCTATCAGCTGCCTGCAAATGAATAAGTCAACGCACTCTACTCATGATTATGTAGAAGCTTTGCCGCTTACTGATGATCAGAAAGCGGCGCTCACTCAGCAGCTTCCCGCTGAAGATGAGCAGGCTTTTGCTACCGTACATCACCGCTTAGGCGGTGATGTGACAGCCTCTGCTAATGCCCCTGAACCGGATGCACCTTTGCTCTCGGTGAAAGCGCGCGTCGGCGCAAGCTGGCCGGATGCGCTGGCCAACGGTTCTCTGGACGAAGTGGACAACGAAGGGCGCACCATCGCCAGCGCAATGCCGCCAGTGAAGCGTTCAAGTATGTTCCCGGATGTCTGGCGTACCAACCCGGTAGGGCGTTTCTGGGACAATCTGATGGGACGCAGCGCGGCTTCGCGTCATACGGTTGCCGATATGCCGGAGTCAGAAAAGCGCTGGCGTCATGCCGGTTCGGTTCGTCGTTATGTCCTGCTGGTTCTGATGCTGGTTCAGACGGCGATCGCAACCTGGTACATGAAAACCATCCTGCCTTATCAGGGGTGGGCGCTGATCGACCCCGCAGATATGCTGAATCAGGACTGGTTGCAGTCGGTTCTGCAATTGCTGCCGTACGTGTTGCAGACCGGGATTCTGGTGTTGTTTGCAATTCTGTTCTGTTGGGTTTCGGCCGGTTTCTGGACCGCGCTGATGGGCTTTTTACAATTGCTTATCGGGCGCGACAAATACAGCATCACCGCCTCGACTAAGGGCGATGAGCCGCTGAACCCGAATAACCGTACTGCGCTGATCATGCCGATTTGTAACGAAGACGTGGAACGCGTTTTCGCGGGCCTGCGTGCTACTTACGAATCTGTTAAAGCTACCGGTGATTTGGATCAGTTTGATATCTACGTGTTGAGTGACAGTTACGATCCGGATATTTGTGTCGCTGAACAGAAAGCCTGGATGGAAGTATGCCGCGACGTAGACGGTCATGGTCGTATCTTCTATCGCCGTCGCCGTCGCCGTGTGAAGCGTAAAAGCGGAAACATTGATGACTGGTGCCGTCGCTGGGGCGGGGAATATGCCTACATGGTTATCCTCGATGCGGACAGCGTCATGAGCGGCGAATGTCTGACCGGTCTGGCTCGTCTGATGGATGCGAATCCGAACGCCGGTATTATTCAGTCTGCGCCAAAAGCGTCGGGCATGGATACGCTGTATGCGCGTTGCCAGCAGTTTGCGACACGCGTTTACGGCCCGCTGTTTACCGCCGGTCTGCACTTCTGGCAGTTGGGTGAATCCCACTACTGGGGGCACAACGCCATAATCCGCGTGAAACCGTTCATCGAGCACTGTGCGCTTGCGCCGTTGCCGGGTGAAGGTTCATTTGCCGGTTCCATCATGTCTCACGACTTTGTGGAAGCTGCGCTGATGCGCCGTGCGGGCTGGGGGGTGTGGATTGCTTACGACCTGCCGGGTAGCTATGAAGAATTACCGCCAAACCTGCTCGACGAGCTGAAACGCGACCGTCGCTGGTGTCACGGTAACCTGATGAACTTCCGCCTGTTCCTGGTCAAAGGCATGCACCCGGTTCACCGTGCTGTCTTCCTGACCGGCGTGATGTCCTATCTTTCTGCGCCGCTGTGGTTTACGTTCCTTGCGTTGTCCACGGCATTACAGGTCGTGCATACGTTGATGGAACCGACGTACTTCCTGCAACCGCGGCAGTTATTCCCGGTATGGCCACAATGGCGTCCTGAGCTGGCAATTGCCCTGTTCTCGACAACAATGGTTCTGTTGTTCCTGCCAAAACTGCTGAGTATCGTCCTGATCTGGGCGAAGGGAGCGAAGCAATTTGGTGGTGCATTCCGTCTGCTGGTTTCCATGTTCCTGGAAATGCTGTTCTCGGTGCTGCTCGCACCGGTGCGTATGTTGTTCCACACCGTTTTTGTGGTCAGCGCATTCCTGGGCTGGGAAGTGGTCTGGAACTCTCCGCAGCGTGATGATGATGACACGCCGTGGGGTGAAGCATTTAAACGCCATGGTTCGCAGCTTCTGCTCGGTGCCGTCTGGGCTGCCGGTATGGCATGGCTGGACTTGCGCTTCCTGTGGTGGCTGGCGCCAATCGTCTTCTCTCTGATCCTGTCACCGATTGTTTCGGTTCTGTCGAGCCGTGCAACGCTGGGGATTAAGAGTAAGAAAGCCAAGCTGTTCCTGATCCCGGAAGAGTACGATCCGCCGCGTGAGCTGGTTGCGACTGAAGAATATCTGGCACTGAACCGTGAACGTAAGCTGCAAAACGGCTTTATGCATGCGGTGTTTGATCCGGGCTTCAACGCACTGGCTACGGCGATGGCAACATCCCGTCATCTGTTGCGTGAAACTGTAGAAAACGGTCGTCGGGCTCGTCTGGAGCAGGCCCTGAAAACCGGGCCAAAAGATTTGGGCAAAGCTGACCGTCTGGTCTTGTTGAGCGACCCGGTGCTGATGGCGCGTTTACACTCCGCGGTGTGGACGCAACCCGATCAGCAGGCGTGGGGAGCTTATTACGACCAGCTTCCGCGTAACGTGCAGGCTTTCCCTGTGACGCAGACGCTGGAAGTTAAATCCGCCTGAGTTAAATAGCGGACGGAAAGGGCAGTATGTGAAAACATGCTGCCCTTTTTATTGCTTCACGATCACAGGCCCGCACAGGCCATCACGCCGCAAAGACAACAGGTGACTCTCAGGCCTGCAGCGTATAAAGTTTTACGTCCCCTTAACATCAGGGAACAGGACGCGCGTGCTATTCTGAGCGCGCTGTTCAGCGCTTAAAAAGAGCTTCTTTTGATTTGAATCGACAGGTTGGGTAAGTGATTAATCGCGTAATTTTTCGTGGATGTGTACTGGTGCTACTGGCTACCTCGCTCACAGGTTGTGGCAGCATTATCAGCCGGACCGTGCCAGGGCAGGGGCATGGCAACCAGTATTATCCCGGCGTGCAGTGGGATTTACGTGACAGCCCGTGGCGGTATGTCACTGTTATTGATGTCCCGCTGTCCATGATTGTCGATACCTTCATGTTGCCGATTGACGCCCGCCACGGGCCTTACGAATAAATCTGTTATAAACGCTTAGTCAATATCCCGTCCCGGATAATCGTCCTCGTCATCCCACTCTTCGGCGGCGGCTTCGCCTTCTTCCGTATCCAGCTGCGGCTCATGCTGGAATTCACCTTCATCCCATTCATACAGCGTCGCTTCTTCCTGCCATTCTTCTTCGAGTTCAATCTGATCGTAATCTTCATCGAAGATAGCCTGCGCGGCCGCGCCGCTGCGGAACGTCAGCGCATCGATGGCGTCGCCTTCATCGCTGAGAAATTCTGCCTGCCACATCACATCGCCATCCTGCATGATGTACTTTTGCAGGTTGAACTGATCCGGAACGGGCTCTTCATCGTTCTGAACTCTTTCCTGTGCGGCTTCGAGAAATTCTTCGCGGGCGGCATCAATAGCTTCTTCAAGCGTTGCGTACATGCTCATTGTTGTCTCCTGAGTTGAATAAGGGGAAATAATCAATAGTCTTGATAGTAAATAGCGTTAGGAATGAAGAAGTAACAGCCATCTGACAGTGAAAACTCTGATTAAATGATTGTTGTCGATAACTGACAGGATGCAAGTTTTGAGATGAAAAAACAGGTCGCCTTTCTTCTGCTATTCTCTGAGTCTTAATGCCGGAACACGGTAAGTTGAAGGAGTTATGGCGGCTATGGTTTCACGAAACGCAGTGCTGAGGGTTGCCCGTCCGACCGATAATCTGGAGCGGATTGCGGCGATGTACAGTCAGGGACTGGGCTTTGAGGTGATCGGCGGTTTCAGCGACCATCAGAATTTTGATGGCGTTCTGATCGGCCATCCGCATCATCACTATCACCTGGAATTTACACATCACCGGGGAACAACCGTCGGGCGCGCGCCAACGCAGGATAGCCTGTTGGTGTTTTATATCCCGGAGGATGCGCAATGGCAGGCGCAGTGTGACGCGATGCTGCAAGCCGGGTTTATTGCCGTTCCTTCGTACAATCCGTACTGGGATGAAAATGGTCAAACGTTTGAAGATTTAGACGGTTATCGCGTGGTACTGGCTTCACGTGACTGGACCGTGTAGAGAGAAATGTCAGAAGAGCTTCAGCTTTGCAAAGAGGACGGTGGCAGAGGGTAAAAGTTTAGCAAACCGCCAGTCCGGGGAAGAATTGGCGGGTAGAGTGACGGTGAACTTTCAAGAAAAAGGTTACTGTTATGAAGATTTTTTCCCGTACTTTGCTTATGCCGCTGTGTGGTCTTGGCCTGTTTTTCAGTGTCGCCGGTATGGCGGCTGACAGTACGCATCCACAACCGCCGATGGAATATCCGCACGGTATGCCGCCATCCGACCATGAAGGCATGCTGCCTCCGCCACCGGTGATGATGGGGCTCTGCCATCCGGGCGCACTATTCTGTGCGAGCATGGCTAGCGATAATCCAACGGAAACAATTCAGAAACTGACTTCGGTGCTTCCGGCGACAACGGCGGGCAAACATTATGAAGTCCGTCTGGCGGTTGTCGAAGTGCCTGACCACCTGCCGATGCCTCCGCAGGCAGAAAAAGCCAAGTAAAGTGTTTTACACGCTGGCCGGAATTAATCGACCATCGCCTGACGCGGCCGGCGTTGCAAACACCACCAGGAATAAACGGCATTAAACATCACCACCAGCGCCGTGACGCAAAATACCGTTCGGAACCCGTAGCTTGCCGAAACTGCCGCACCCAGCAGAGGGCCGGTGACATTCCCGACATCACGGAACGATTGGTTATAGCTGAAGACCCTTCCCGCCACCTGATTGGTGCAGTTATAAATCAGCAGCGTTTGCACCGCCGGGAGCAGCGCGCCGTCTGTTGCCCCCAGCAGAAAACGTAAAATGCCTAACTGAAGCGGCGTTTGCACGAATGCCATCGGGATTAGCAAGAGGACGGATAACCCCATCATGGCCACCAAAATCCTTTCAGGCCCGATTCTGTCCCCCAGTTTTCCCAGCCTCGGTGCACTCATCAGTGCTGCCACGCCGGGCACCGACGCAATCATCCCGCTGATAAACGCCAGATTCTGCGTATTACCGGCCAGTTCACGCACGTAAAGCGTCAGTATCGGCGCAATCGATCCGGTCGCCACCTGAATAATCATTGTGGTGACGAACAGGCACAATACCAGCTTGGGATTTTTCAGCGAGGCAAAAACCTGTTTGCGGTTGAGCATGTCTTTCTTATTTACAGGGACAAACTGTTCGCGGATGCAGTACAGCGTCATCACAAAACAGAGAAAAAGTACGGCTGCGGTGATGAAGAATACCGGGCGTAAACCGTAGTTATCTGCCAGTAACCCGCCGACCAGCGGGCCAAGCAGTGCGCCGCTGACGCCGCCTGTGGAGAGTGTTCCCAGCGCCCAGCCGCTTTTATTGCGGGGAATTTGTGTGGCAATCAGCGCATTGGCATTCGGCACAAAGCCGCCGAGCAAACCCAGCAGCGCGCGAAGGACTAAGAATTGCCAGATGTTTTGCGCAAAGCCCATGAGCATCATGACAATCGCCATGCCCAACGCCGAGCGCAGCAGCATGATTTTACGGCCTTTACGGTCAGCCAGGCCGCCCCAGAAGGGCGAAGCAATCGCGGAAAACAGGAAGGTAATACTGAAAACCAAACCCGACCACATGTTCAGTGATTCATGGCCGGTGACACCCAGAGTTTCGACGTAAAGCGGCAGGAAAGGCATGATCAGGCTGAACGCGGCACCGGTAAGGAAGCAGCCAATCCAGGCAACATACAGATTTCGTTTCCAGTTTATGGGTTCTGGTGCGGTTTCAGATTCAGATGCCGAAGTCATAAATTACCGAAAAAAGAGGTCAGATTAGCTCTGGAATGACAGATGGGAGCAAGGCAGAGCACAAGTAACAATCAATTGGCTGGATAATTATGCGCCTAATTATCATCCACTTCAATGATGTTAATGAACTGTAACAACGAAAGTAAAATACCGTTTTATCGCGAGAGGTGTGGTGAAGGAGATCAACTGAGGAGCGAAAATGCAAAAAAAATACGGCCAGCGATGAGGCCGGCCGCGTCAGACACAGAATTAAAATAAAAACCAAAAGACAGACACAGCAAAAAACAGGGTTTAACGCAGGGCTGCGTTTTTCATCACAGAATAACGGCCGCTGCCCAGGAACATAATCACCAGCCCGCCAAAGAAGTACAATGCTTCGCCTTCCAGACCCCAGGCGCCGACGTCGGTCACGGTGAAAAATTTACCCGCAACCACCAGCAAAACTGCCACTAAAATGTTGAATGCCATCACCAGCGCGGCAGGGCGGGTAAAAATACCCAGAATAATCAGAACCGGTGCAATTACTTCACCGATGTATGCGCCATAAGCGATGAATCCCGGTAAGCCAGCAGCCTGCAACATTTTGGCAATCCAGCCAACGCCATTTTCCATTTTCGCCACGCCGTGGAATAAAATCAAAATCCCGAAAGTGAGACGTAACAGTAACTTACCAAAGTCAGGGTGATCGGTAACGCGGGTAAAAGCAGTGTTCATTTTAGCCAACATAATGTATTCCTTTTGAAGGTCACAAAGTGGCCACGCGGCTCCCAAGAAGTGAGGGGGTAATCACGTGGAGAAATCATGGGGAGAGTATTGGCCTAAACCGGATAGGATAAAATCTGATAACTTTGAAGAAGTCTGTCAAAAAAATTGTTGAAGCAAATCAATAAAACCGGTTCAGGATGCGCTGAGCCGGCCTTTAAGTTTATTCGCTGAGGGCTTTGTACAGCGAAGGCTCGCCCTGGGGACGCGTTTTGAAGCGTCGATGCAGCCACATGTATTGCTCGGGCGCCTGACGAATTTCGTCTTCTACCACTTTGTTCATGTACGCGGCGGCAACCACTTCATCATCCAGCGGGAAATCAGCGACCTGCGGATGAATAATCATCTCGTAGCCTTTTCCGCCAGCCAGACGGCGCGGTGTAAACGGAATGATGGCCGGTTTGCCCATTCGTGCCAGCAGATAGGTGCCGGTGGTTGTCGCGGCTTTATCCACGGCAAAGAAGGGTACAAACACGCTGGCGCGCGGGCCGTAGTCGTGATCCGGCGCGTACCAGATAATGTCGCCTTGTTTCAGGCTGCGGATCATTCCTTTCAGGTCTTTGCGATCCAGCATCCCTTTATTTGAACGCATGCGGCCTTTGGTCTGGATCCAGTCCATCAGCTTATTGTCATGCGGGCGATAAACACCGACGCCCGGATTATGAATACCGAAAATACGCGCACCCAGTTCCAGCGTCAGGAAATGAACGCCAATTAGCAGCACGCCTTGTTTGTTATCGCGGGCGCGCTGTATGTGTTCCAGACCGCTGACTTTAAACCAGCGTTCAATACGCCAGTCAGGCCAGAACCAGGCCATGCCGGTTTCAAATAAACCCATGCCAACTGATTCGAAATTTTTCACGACCATGTCTTCCCGCTGTTCAGGGTGCATGTCGGGGAAACACAGTTCGATATTACGCTGGGCGATTTTGTAGCGACGTTTCAGAAAGCGCATTGAGAAGCGCCCAAGCCCGGTACCGATGCGGTAAATGACCGGATAAGGTAATAAGACCAGCGCGTACAACAACCCCAGACCTATCCAGGTGATCCAGTAGCGTGGATGCAATAACGAACGATTAAAGGTAGGTACCTGAGTCATAGAATCTCTGCGTCAATGGATCGAAGTAGAAAGTTTATAAGCTCTGTCTAATGCAGCAGCCCGCTACAGAAATACGTCCACATTCCGATATGGAGCGCGTGTTATCCGTTATTTTTAGTAGCAAAGTGACATATTGTGGCACTTTTTTGGTATTAGGTGAAAATTCACGGCACTAATACCTCATTTAACTTATGGACTGCATGAATGAAAAACAATGTGATTTATTTATGAACAATTCAGCTGTTTTCTCCATGAGTCTTCGAATCAAATATCCGCAGAGAATGGCTTTTTGTCAATGAAACGGACAGCCCGGGGGCTGTCCGTGATCACGTTTATTAAACTGCCCGGTATTAATCCGGCAGGAATAATCCTTTCACGCTATGAGGCTCGCTGCGCCAGTATTGTTTCGGTGCGTAAACTTTTGCACCGAGTTTGGCAGCGGCGTGCCATGGCCAGCGTGGGTTATACAAAATACCACGCGCCAGTGCGATCATGTCTGCCTGTCCGGTGCCGACAATGGCTTCGGCCTGTTCCGGTTCAGTGATTAAGCCAACGGCGATCACCGGCATTTTGACGTGCTGTTTAATGCTGTCAGCGAAGGGCACCTGATAATTTGGCCCCACGGTGATTTTCTGGTGCTGGCTCAGGCCGCCGCTGGACACATGAATATAGCTGCAACCCAGCTTATCCAGTGCTTTGGCGAGTTCGACAGATTGCTCCAGATCCCAACCTCCTTCTACCCAGTCGGTGGCGGAAATACGCACGCCGATGGGTTTATCAGCCGGGAAGGCCGCGCGAATTTCCTGGAAGATTTCCAGCAGCAGGCGCATACGGTTTTCCAGTGAACCGCCGTACTGATCGGTGCGCTGGTTGGAAAGCGGGGACAGGAACTGGTGCAGGAGATAACCGTGCGCACCGTGCAGTTCCAGCAGATCGAACCCGAGGCGGTCGGCGCGCCGTACGCTATCCACGTACGCTTTTTTCAGTTCGCTGATGCGTTCAGCAGAAAGCGCGACGGGCGCTTCCGTTCCTTCGGCAAAAGGAATAGCGGAAGGTGCGACGGTTTGCCAGCCACCGGCGGACTGAGGTATTTGCGCACCCCCTTTCCACGGTGCGGCGTGAGAGGCTTTGCGTCCTGCGTGGCCGAGCTGTAAACCGAGAGGAATGTTGCTGTTTTCGCGCAGGCCGTCGACCAGTCCTTTCAGCGCGGCTTCGGTTTCATCATCCCACAGCCCTAAATCCTGCGCAGAAATGCGCCCGACGGCTTCCACCGCTGTGGCTTCGAGGATCAGCAAACCGGCACCGGAAAATGACAATTGCCCGAGATGCGCGTGGTGCCACGAAGTCGCTTTCCCCTCGTCGGAGGAATACTGGCACATTGGTGCGATAACAATGCGGTTAGGGAGCGTCAGGCCGCCCAGAGAAATCGGTTCAAAAAGCTTGCTCATGTTTCCTGCCCTTTAAAAAATCAGTGTGGTGGATAGATCACAAGTATGGATAACATCTGAGAATAGGTTACCGCATTTAGAGAAAAGGCAAGGCGCAGCAGGTGTTTTTCTTATCATGAATTTGCAACGGAAGATGTCGTCCGTGTTGCTTTAATGTATAATCTTGCCGCTTCAAAAGTAGCTAATTGGTTTCCAATAGTTAAATCCCCCTGAAAGACAGGAACGTACACCATGCCAGTGTTACATAACCGTATTTCTAATGAGGAACTCAGAGCGCGCATGTTGGCTGAAACCGAGCCCCGCACGACTGTTTCTTTTTATAAGTATTTCCAGCTCGAAGATCCGAAAGCTTTTCGCGATGCCCTGTATATCAGCCTGACTCGCCTGAATGTGTTTGGCCGTATTTACGTGGCAAAAGAAGGGATTAACGCGCAGATCAGCGTTCCGCAAAGCCAGTTTGACGCGTTCAAAACCGAGCTGTTTTCCAGCCATCCGGCGCTGGATAACATCCGCCTGAACGTGGCGCTGGAAGATGACGGCAAATCCTTCTGGGTTCTGCGTCTGAAAGTGCGTGACCGTATTGTGGCGGACGGCATCGATGATGAGTCGTTCGATCCGTCGAATATCGGTGAGTACCTGAAAGCCGAGCAGGTCAACGCCATGATTGACGACCCGGACACGCTGTTTGTCGATATGCGTAACCACTACGAATATGAAGTGGGACATTTCGATAAAGCGATTGAAGTCCCGTCTGACACTTTCCGCGATCAGCTGCCCATGGCCGTTGATATGCTGAAAGAAGACAAAGACAAGAAAATCGTCATGTACTGCACCGGCGGTATTCGCTGTGAAAAAGCCAGCGCCTACATGCTGCATAACGGTTTTAAAAACGTGTATCACGTGGAAGGCGGCATTATCGAATATGCGCGCCGAGCGAAAGAGCAGGGTTTGCCGGTTAAATTCAAAGGTAAAAACTTCGTCTTTGATGAGCGCATGGGCGAACGCATTTCTGACGATGTGATCGCGCATTGTCACCAGTGTGGTGCGGCGTGTGATAACCATACCAACTGTAAAAATGACGGCTGCCATTTGCTGTTCATTCAGTGCCCGACCTGTGCGGCGAAGTTCGACGGTTGTTGCAGCGAAATCTGTATGACTGAGCTGAAACTGCCGGTTGAAGAACAGCGTGCGCTGCGTGCTGGCCGTGAAAATGGGATCAAGATTTTCAACAAGTCCAAAGGGCTGTTGCAAACAACCATGCACATTCCGGCACCGGAAAACGACTGAACTGCCGATCCGTCGTAACAAAGGCCCTGACGATTTAATACCGTCAGGGCCTTTTGTTTTGGCGATGCGGATTACTTCTCCTGCACGCCTTCCACGGAAATGATCAGCTCAACATCCTGCGAAGCAGGGCCGAGATCGGTAGTGATCCCGTAATCTTTCAGCGCAATCGTGCCTGCGGCTTCAAACCCGGCGCGATAACCGCCCCACGGATCCTTACCCTGACCCAGCAATTTCGCCTGAAGGGTTAACGGTTTCGTCACGCCATTCAGGGTGAAATCACCGGTAACGGCCAGGTTATCCCCCTCTTTTTTCACCGACGTGGATTTAAACGTGGCCTGCGGATGCTTGCTCACATTGAGGAATTCCGCGCTGCGCAGGTGTTTATCACGCTCGGCATGGTTCGTGAACACGCTGGTGGTGTTGATGCTCACGTTCACTTTATCCGCTGCCGGGTCTTTCTCGTCAAAGGTAAAGCCGCCGTCAAAATCGTTAAAACTGCCGTAAAGCCAGCTGTAGCCCAGATGCTTGATGCGAAACTCAATAAACGCGTGCTGTCCTTCTTTGTCGATTTTGTAATTCGCCGCACTTGCGGTGCCTGCGGCTAACAACAGGGATGCCAGTGTCAGGCCCAGAGTGGTTTTTTTCAGCATGGTTATTCTCCATTTATCCATTAAGTGAATCGCAAGGTGAAACAGTTCAGCGCCCCAGCATGCGTGTCAGCGTGCTGTCGCGGTCGATGAAATGATGTTTGAGTGCGGCCAGCGCGTGGAATGCAGAGATAATCACAATTCCCCACGCCATCCACAGATGTACGGTGCCGGCGATGTCCGCCTGTTGCTCAAGCCCGAACAGCGTGGCCGGGATATCAAACCAACCGAAAACGCTGACCGGCTGGCCTTCGGCGGTCGAAATGAGATAGCCGCTGAGCAGGATCCCGAACAGACCGGCAAAGAGCAGAACATGCGCGAGCCACGCCCCGAGCCGGGTTTTGGCGCTGTAGCTGTCCAGCGGTTTTGGTGGCGGCGAAATAAAGCGCCAGGCCAGCCGGAATACCATGGCCGCGAAAACCAGCACGCCAATGCTTTTATGAATTTCCGGCGCCCGGTGATACCAGGTGTCGTAATAGCCCAGTCCGACCATCCATAATCCCAGTGCGAAAAGGCCATAAACGGCCAGCGCAACAATCCAGTGGATCAGAATTGAAATATGCCCGAAGCGCACAGTCGTATTTTTCCAAAACATAATTTGGCCGCTCATTGTGAGAGTTATTTTTGGAAAGTAAACATTTGGAAACATTCTGGCAAACTATTATTTGCAAAATAGATGATTAATTTAACTTGTTCACTATTTTTGAACTGATTAAGGTTATCTTGTTCAGCTTATTCGTTTTTGATTCGTCAGGAAGGCTGGGATGGGCTGGGGTTCAGTCTGGATGCGGGTTTGTCAGGTTTTGTCATCGACGGTAAAGTTTGTTTTATTACTAAAAATTTGAGTAAAAAAATTGATTTCATCCGTGATTGTTATTTTTGGATAATAACTAAAATGAAAAACGTTATCTGATTTAGCGGATAGCACTCTTCGGAATATTAATTATAAATATTCCTTAAATATAACGTAAAGAAATCACGGGATATTATGCAAACTGATCGGGATCAGTTTATGGAAAGTTATCACCTCTATAATCTCCGAAAATTCTGATTAGGAATTTTTTTATCTACTAAAATGGATATGAGCCGGTGCGTGCACTTTCCTGACCCAACATAACCGGCATCCGACCTGACACGGAGAGTGACACTATGTTACCTGCAGTATGTCGTCATGCAGTTTTATCCCCACTGCTGGCTCTGTTTTTATCCCTTCCGGTTGTCGCAACAGCGCAATCTGTTCCGACGGTTACGACATCGACTATCGCAACGCAAACTGATGGCGTCAGCCGCACTTATCTCGGCCGCCTTGAGGCTGTTCAGGCGGTGAATGTTGTCAGCCGCACGGAAGGTTTTATTTCCAGGAGAGCTTTCCAGGAAGGTCAGCTGGTTAAAGAGGGGGATATCCTTTACGAAATCGACCCCGCGCTGCATCACTCCGCAGTCGCGCAGGCGAAAGCGCAGCTCGACAGTGCGAACGCCACGGCCCGACATGCGCAGACGCATCTGAACCGCATTCAGCGTCTGGGCGATGCGCGGACGGTCAGCCAGTCCGATGTCGATACCGCACTTGCCGCACGCGATACCGCCCGGGCCGCCGTCGCGCAGGCTCAGGCCGCCCTGAAAACTCAGGAATTACAGCTGGGCTTTACCCGCATTACCGCACCTATTTCCGGGCGGATTGGCGTGAGCCATTATCACACCGGCAGTCTGGTGAATCCGGCGAGCGGCGCGCTGACTGAAATTGTTCAGCTCGATCCGGTTCGTGTGGTGATTTCCGTTAACGAGCGCGATGTACTCAGTGCCAGCCAGAGCAGCGGTTCGCTTGAGGGCGCTTTCGCGGCGGATAACATGACGCTTTCGCTGCGTTTATCAGATGGTTCGCCGTACCTGAAAACACCGAAGTTTGAATCCCTGGGAAACCGCATTGATACGCAAACCGGCACGTTGCCCGTCAGGCTGACCGTTGAGAATCCGGATCACCGTTTATTACCGGGTGGCTCAGTTAACGTGCTGGCAGCACCGCGCTCCGGACAGAAACTTCCGGTTCTGCCAGCCGCGGCTTTACAGCAGGATGCCACCGGCCACTTTGTTTTGCTGGTGAATGCTGAGCAGCAGGTTGAGAAACGGCCAGTCCGCTTGGGGGCGCAGACCGGACAGGGATATTTCGTTCTGGACGGTTTGCAGGGAGGAGAAAAAGTGGTCACCGAAGGGCTGCAGTGGATCCAGCCAGGGATGAAAGTGAAGACGCGGGACGCCTCGGGTGCTCCGGCGACGCCGGCAAAAAAAGGTTAAGGAATAACTATGCTCGAGCAATTCATTAAAAGACCGCGCTTTGCGGTGGTCATCGCGCTGGTCACGGCACTGATTGGTGCCGTGGCGCTCAAGGTGATCCCGGTGGAACAATATCCGGACATCACGCCGCCCGTTGTTTCTGTCAGCGCGGTTTACCCCGGCGCCAGTGCGCGTGACGTGGCGGAATCTGTTGCTGCGCCCATTGAAGCGCAGGTCAACGGTGTCAGCAATATGCTGTATATGTCCTCTAACAGCGGCAATAACGGCAGTTACTCGCTGACGATTACGTTTGCCAGCGGAACGGATCCTGATACTGCGGCGGTTGAAGTGCAAAACCGTATCTCTCAGGTCAGCTCTCAGCTCCCGCCGGAAGTGCTGAATACTGGCGTTTCCGTGCGTAAGCAGGCATCCAATATTTTACTCGGGATCAGCCTGTTATCCCCGAAACATACTCACGACATGCTGTTTATCAGTAACTTCGCCAGCATTCAGCTGCGCGATGCTTTAGCGCGTATCGACGGCGTCGGCGATGTCCGCGTGTTTGGTTCCCGCGATTACAGCATGCGAATCTGGCTCGATCCCCGCAAAATGGAAGCGCTGGATGTCAGCAGCATGGAAATCAGTTCGGCAATCCAGAGCCAGAACGTGCAGGCGGCGGCCGGTCAGATTGGCGCTTCGCCAAGTCCGTCCATGCAGCAACAAACGCTCACCATCAGCGGGGCCGGACGTTTGAGTACGCCGGAAGAGTTCGGCAATATTATTGTGCGTAAAAATGCCAACGGCGGCACGGTGCGTTTGCATGACGTCGCCCGCATTGAGCTGGGTGCGCAGGATTATCAGGTAAACGCTACGCTGAATCAGACGCCGTCCGCCTTTCTGTCAGTTTATCCGGCACCGGGTGCCAATGCGCTGAATGTGGCCAATGCGGTGCGCGCGGAAATGGAACGTCAGGCGGGTTACTTCCCGGACGATCTGACTTATGAAATCAAATTCGACTCCACACGGTTTGTCAGCGCGACGCTGGATGAAATCGTCGTATCCTTGGTGCTGACGTTCATCGTCGTTCTGACCATTGTTTTCCTGTTCCTGCAAAGTTTGCGCGCCACATTCATTGTTGCGCTGACCATTCCTGTCTCTTTGCTCGGCACATTTGCCGTGCTTTACATCTTTGGCTATTCGGCCAATACACTGAGTCTGTTCGCTATTATTCTGGCGCTGACGGTCGTGGTCGATGATGCGATTGTCGTGGTCGAAAATGTCGAAAGGCTGATGGTCGAAGATCCGTCGCTCGGGCGGGTAGCTGCAACCCGTCTGGCACTGAAACAAATTGCCGGACCGGTTATTGCTACTACCGTGGTTCTGCTGGCGGTATTCGTTCCAATTGCCGTGCTGCCGGGGATTACCGGTGCGCTGTATCGTCAGTTTGCGGTGACGCTTTCTGCGGCGGTAGTGCTTTCCAGTATTAACGCATTAACGCTGACTCCGGCGCTGTGCGCAAAATTACTCAAGCCCCGTCCGGAGAAACCTGCGCGCTTCTTCCAGCTCTTCAATAACGGGCTGGACAGTGTGCGCGATACCTATGTCAAAGCCGCGCGTGGGATCAGCAGAAATGTGCTGACCAGTATTGTGAGCGTGATTGTGATCGCCGGTTTGTGCGCATGGGGTTACAGCAGTTTGCCGAAATCTTTCCTGCCGGATGAGGATCAGGGGTATTTCTTCGTGAATGTGCAGCTACCGGACGGCGCGTCCCTTAACCGTACCGATACGGTTCTCGGGCAGATGAAGGCAATTCTTGGCAAAGATGACGCGGTTGAAGATGTCATCGCGATCAGCGGATTCAGCCTGCTGAGCGGCGGGAGCTCACCGAATTCTGCCTTTGGTATTGTTTTGCTGAAACCCTGGGGTGAGCGCAGCAGTGTGGATCAGGTCATCGGACGGTTGCAACCTGCGATGGCAGGCATTCCTTCTGCGATGATTATGGCGATAAACCCGCCAGCCATTTCCGGGCTGGGTACGGCTTCCGGGCTGGATTTGCGCTTACAGGCGTTACGCGGACAATCACCGCAGGAACTGGCGGCGACCGGACAGGCGCTGATTCAGGCGGCAAATCAGGATCCGCAACTGAGCCGCGTCTTCACAACATTCAGTGCGTCCGTTCCTGAAATTGCACTCAGCGTGGATCGCGATCGTGCTGCGCAATTGCAGGTTCCGGTCAGCAGGATTTTCGGTACGTTGCAGACATCGCTCGGCGGGATTAACGTCAGCGATTTCATTATCAACAACCGTTTGTTCAACGTGCAGATGCAAAATGAGATGGAAGATCGCCAGCGTGCAGATCAAATCTCGACGCTGACCGTGCGCAGCGATAATGGTTCTCTCGTCAGCCTGGGGAAAATGGTCAGCCTGACGCCGACTCTCGGCGCACCGTTTATTACGCAATATAACCAGTTCCCGTCACTGGCGATCAGCGGTTCTGCTGCGCCAGGCGTGAGTTCCGGGGAAGCGATGACGCAAATGGAACATATCCTGAACGAGAAACTGCCCGCCGGTTATGGTTACCAGTGGACCGGGATGTCGTTGCAGGAGATTCAGGCGGGCGGTCAGGCTATTGTGATTTATGCCGCGGCGCTGCTTTTCGCCTATCTGTTCCTGGTCGCCCAGTATGAAAGCTGGAGCATACCGCTGGTGGTGATGATTTCGGTGATTTTTGCGGTATTCGGCGCGGTCGGAGGCCTGTATCTGGCAGGCCTCAGCAACGACGTATATGCTCAGATTGGTATGGTGTTGCTTATCGGGCTGGCGGCGAAAAATGCCATACTAATTGTCGAGTTTTCGAAAGCCAGAAGGGAAGAGGGCGCCACTATCCGCGAAGCGGCGCAGGACGGTGCGAAGCAACGATTCCGCGCTGTCATGATGACCGCAATTTCGTTCATTCTGGGCGTCTTGCCGCTGGTACTGGCGTCGGGTGCTGGCGCCATGAGCAGGCACATCATTGGTGTTACGGTGTTTAGCGGAATGTTGTTGTCCACGACCGTGGGGATCCTGTTTATCCCGTCGCTGTATGTGCATGTTCAGCGTCTGCGGGAATGGGTGAAATCCCGTTAAGAAATCGGGCCGCATCAGGAGGAAGATTTGCGTAAAACGATCGTGACGACTCAGGGACTCAAAATCGTCGTAATGATGGCGATGCTGGTGGTGATTTTCGCGGGAATTAAATCTGCGGCGGACATCATCGTACCGTTCATTCTGGCGCTGTTTTTGGCTTTTGTTTTGAATCCGCTGATTGTGCTGCTGGGGAAATGTCGGGTGCCGCGCGCACTTGCCGTTTTGCTGGTGGCGACGCTGGTGATTTGCCTGATGGTTTTCATGACCACTAAACTGCTGGTGACGCTTAATGAATTTGCCCGCACGTTGCCACAGTATCGCGGGCTGATTGTTGAGAAGCTGAGTTATCTCGAAGAGCTGTCCGGGCAAAGCGACCTGACGTTATCGCCTGAACAGCTGGCCAGTTATATCGACCCGGCAGCGACGTTGAACCTGGTCAGCAAACTCATCAGCTATTTATCTAACGCGATGGCGGGTTTGTTTCTGTTACTAATGACGGTGGCTTTTATGCTGCTCGAAGTGCCGCAGCTGCCGTACAAAATTGAACAGATGTCGGATGAACCGGGAAAGGGGATGGCAAATGTTCAGCGTGCGCTCGACAGCGTGACGCGTTATCTGGTGATCAAAACGTTAATCAGCGTGGTCACCGGGCTGGCGGTCTGGGCGCTGCTGGCAGCGACGGGGATCCGGTTTGCGTTTTTGTGGGGAATGCTGGCGTTTGCGCTGAATTACATTCCCAATATCGGTTCTTTTCTGGCGGCAATCCCGCCGGTTATTCAGGCGTTCTTGTTCAACGGCTTCAGTGAAGGGATTATCGTGGCAGGCGGATATGTGCTGATCAACCTTGTTTTTGGCAGCATTATCGACCCCAAAATTCTGGGGCGCGGGTTGGGGCTTTCGACGCTGGTGGTCTTTATGTCCCTGATTTTCTGGGGATGGCTGATGGGCCCGGTCGGAATGCTGCTCTCCGTGCCGCTGACTATTGTACTGAAAATAGCGCTGGAACCGACGGCTGCCGGGCATAAGATTGCTGTACTGTTGGGCGATGGCGCCGCACAAAAACGCTAAAGTTTGTTTAACTCTTCAATGCGCACTGCGTGCGTTTCAATGCTTTTCAAAGAGGCCATGAGTTGCTGACGGGCGGGTAAATCCAGCCCGTGAAATAACCGGTCGATGGCATCCTTCTTCGGTTTTTTAGTCTGCTCTAACGCCTGTTTTCCCGCTTCCGTTAATTCCAGCAATTGTGAACGGCGATCTGTCGGATGACGTTTGCGCACCAGCAAACCGTCCCGGTCCATGGCATCAATCGCATCGGTAATGGTTCGGGGAGATTGTTGAAGCACCTGAGCCAGTTCTGCGGGGCGGCAGGTACCTTCATGCGCGATGGCCGACAATAGTTTTCCGCGAGCCAGGGAAAGGCCCTGCGCGGACATTGCCGCGTCCACTTGTTTGCGCATCAGACGGATTACGGAAAGCAACGTTTCTGTAATTTCTGTTGGGGTGACATCTTCAGAAGCGGAGTGTTTCATTTTATGAGGCTGCTCAAGATAAGGCTGCTAATTTTAAACTTATTGTATGCCCCTGTCGTCAGAGTGCAACCGCGTAATCCGCGGATGTCTGAGTGAGTGAAACTTAATGGAAAAACAGGAAGGCGATAATATAAAAATGCCCTGATTGTTCAGGGCATTATGTGAATGATTTAGCTGTGTGCTTTGTAAATCATTAAAAGATCGTCTTTAATCTGACGGCTAATGGGTGTCGCGGAAATGTCATCTATCGGCCAGAATAAATACTTGATCAGATTGTAAATAAAACAGAATTCAAGCCGGTTCCGGACTTTAATTTTCTGAGCCAGATGGCGCTTATGAACATACACGGTACGGCTGCTGATATTTAATTTTCTGGCAATCCGGTAGTTCGGCATTTCTGACATCCAGTATCCCATCACAAGAATTTCCTGATCGCTGAACAGGGTTCTTGGAATGCCGAAGTTATTTTCAGGCATAAAGGATTCAGGGGCTGCGGCAATCTCTTGTAATAACTGTGTTAATGACTGTTTATTGAGAACGAAAACTTCGCGGGTGATGGCAATCGGCGCATCACTGTCCGGATAATTCGCATCGATATAACAGTATATTCTGGCGGTATGGCGGAACTCAAAGAAAGCCTTCAATTCCAATGATAATTCAGCGTTATGACAATGCTGCGTCATATTCACGAGAATAACGTCAGGCTGAAATTCTGTCAGTGAATTGAGTGCCTGAGAAATATTCACAGTATCAATAATGTCGAGATTATTATTCTCAACAAGATAAGAGAAAATTCCTAACCGGGTGAATCCACAGGGTTCAATAATAGAGAGTTTCATTCGACGTCCTTGTTCAGGCGTATCATTTACGCGTGGAAACCACTCCTGTGATTTCTGCATCTAGCATAGGTTTTTTTCTATAATGCTGTCAATTCGGAAATACCGGTCTATTGATCTCGTTCAAAGTGAAACTTAAAAATGACTCTTCGAGGAAATAAAATGACAACCGTCGAAAGAATATAAACGACGGTTGAAACATCTTTACATTAATTGAATCGGGAAAGGGAGAAAGGCTCAAGCTCGAAAGGAATAGGATGATTGTTAGCGAAATGAGTCACTATTTCACCTAATACGCTGGCAAATTTAAATCCGTGGCCGCTCAAACCTGAAATGACCAGTGTATTTTCTCTGCCCGGCAATGTATCGATAATGAAATCTTCATCTGCGGTCATGTCGTAAGTGCATGACGCGCCGCGTAAACTCACTCCAACACCCGGCAAAAAGTGGCGGAAAAAGTTGAAGGATTCTGTACCGTCCTGGCTAAATCCGCCGAAAGGTTTGCGCTCTTGCGGCTCTGTGATCCACTGACCACCATTATGTTTTCCGAGCTTTAAGGAATCTTTTACGGAAGGGAAGCCGTAATACTGATCACCTTGCTGGGTTTCGAGCGTGAAGGCCGGGAAGTGATTCTCCTCGCTGTAGCGCCCATCGGCATGAAACCAGGCAAAAACTTTGCGTAAAGGTTTCACTGGCAACTCCGGAAGGATTTTTGTCACCCAGGTTCCGGCGGTCACTGCCAGTTTTTTGCCATGATAAACGCCATCGATTGTGGAGACCTCAACGCCGCCATCAACCCAACGGATATCGTCGACCGGGCAGTTGAACAGCTGCGCGCAACCCGCTTCGCGCGCAAGGCGGATGTAGGCGCTGATGGCTATTTCGCTTTGCAGATAACCAGAGTCAGGTTCGAAAACGCCGCAATAGCCGTCTGGCAAAGTAAACAGTGGCCATTTTTCGCGGATTTCAGCCGCGCTGAGAGACTGTGTGTTCAGGTTGTAGGTTTCTGCACTAGCTTTCACATTGCCGATGAATTCGGAACCTTCAGGACCCATATTCAACACGCCGCTGCGGTGAAATACTTTATCACCGCTTAGCTCTGCCAACTCATTCCAGAGCATTTGTGCTCTCAGCAGCATTGGAACGTACCGGGCACCTTCACCATACGCGTGTCGGATAAGCCGCGTTTCGCCGTGATGGCTGCCTGCCTGATGAGGAGGTATTGCGCTGTCTATCATCAGTACTTTCAGCCCGGCACGCGTGGCGTAATAGCCCGCAGCTGACCCGACTGAACCGCTGCCAACGATGATGAGATCATAATCCATAACCAAATGCTCCACTGTCGAAATTTTTTAACATATGCACTACGGGCATGATAGTGAGTTTACGGCTGGGAAGGCAAGGGAGCGAAGGCAAAGAAAAAGGCACCAGGATGGAATCGCTGGTGCCTCAGACTGGCAGGTATAGCTTAGTGTTTTCGGTGATCACTGTATTCGTACTCGTTAGATTCTATCTTTTCGATACCGGCTTCGAGAATGTTGATCAGCTGCCTGGCAACGTCGGTAGTTAACCATAAAGTTCTGTCTACCTGAGCATCCTCGGGTGTCTGGTCTTTTGAAGACAGGTAATGAAGACGTATCATCATGGCGTCATAAGAGTCGACGGTACTGATATCCCAACCAACAAGCGGGTG
Organism: Rahnella sp. BCC 1045; assembly: GCF_019049615.1. Taxonomy (NCBI): domain Bacteria; kingdom Pseudomonadati; phylum Pseudomonadota; class Gammaproteobacteria; order Enterobacterales; family Yersiniaceae; genus Rahnella; species Rahnella sp. BCC 1045. The sequence goes on from NZ_JAFMOZ010000128.1 coordinate 84,373, forward strand.
TGTCTGAATAACTTCATCATTTCTGTCCATATAGACCCCTTATATTGTAGTGACTGACGTGAGTGACTATCTGAGGATCAATGCGGCTCATTATCAGGTGAGCTATTTCAGTATAAACAGTTAATGCAATTTATGGAGAGGTTTAAGGGATTTTAATTGTAAATAATTTGTATTGATTATCCGGGAGTCAGAATAATCTGGAGTTTAACCAAAATTACTTTTTAATTTGGGTAATTTTTATACGAGCAAAAAGAATGAAAAAACCGGACTGCGACGCCCGGTGAAATACGCAAATAGCCTTACGGCGGGTTTTAATAAACCTGATTATTATTAATAAGGTATTGAATCTGAGCACGTTCTGAGAAAATTCATGCAGTTACTCATCATTCTGATTTGAAAACCAGTCATCTGCACTTTCCCAGGTTTCCTGGAGAATTTCTTCGATAAGATCACGATCTGTTTTGGCTCCACCCAGCACGGACAAGCTATTTGCGCCGGCGTAGCGAACCTGAATTTTATTTTCGCGATCAGAAAACTGTTTGTTAATTCTTTTACTCAATTCACCCGATAAGGCGTCTAAGGCACCCGCAGGCAGAGGCTTGGTTTTATCGATTGTGACTTCAACACGCATAGGACCTCCTGAATAGATTTGACTGTATATTTATACAGTCAAATCATGAGCGGTGCAATACAGAGTTGAAGAGAATCGTATTTTAGTACGAAGTCACTTTCCAGTTGAGCGTCTGCCCTGCAAGGAATGGCACAACGCATTCATCGCCCAGCGCAATTTCTTCTGGCTGAGTGACTGGCGTACGCGTCAGTTCAATGAAGTCTTCATTGAGCGGCAAGCCGTAGAAGCGCGGGCCATTCAGGGAACAGAAAGCTTCAAAATGTTGAAGTGCATCCATTTCTTCGAAAACGGTCGCGTAAGCGGAAAGTGCCAGTGGTGCGTTGAAGCAGCCTGCGCAGCCGCAGCTCGATTCTTTGCGGCCTTTGGTATGTGGCGCAGAATCAGTGCCCAGGAAGAAACGATCAGCGCCGCTGGCAATAACGTCACGCAGGGCTTGCTGATGAACATTACGTTTCAGGATTGGCAGGCAGAACAGGTGAGGACGTACGCCACCGACCAGCATGTGGTTACGGTTAAACATCAGGTGCTGAGGTGTAATGGTCGCGCCGAGGTACTGATTGCCGGACAGAACGTATTGCGCCGCTTCTTTGGTCGTGATGTGTTCGAACACGATTTTCAGTTCAGGAAACTGGCGGCGTACCGGATCCATCACTTCATCAATAAAGCGCGCTTCACGGTCAAAAATGTCCACATCGCTGTGAGTAACTTCACCGTGGATAAGCAAAGGCATGCCAATTTTTTGCATGCGCTCCAGCACCGGATAGATTGCCTTAACATCGGAGACACCGTGCTGAGAGTTGGTTGTTGCATTGGCAGGATAGAGTTTTGCGGCAGTGAATACACCTTGCTCGAAACCCTGAGAGATCTCATCAGGATCCAGAGAATCCGTAAGGTAGCAGGTCAGCAATGGGGTGAAGTTATGTTCTTTCGGCAGTGCAACCATAATCCGTTCGCGGTAGGCAATTGCCGCTGCGACGGTCGTCACCGGAGGCGTCAGGTTGGGCATGACAATCGCGCGGCCAAAGACTTCACTGGTGAAAGGCAGCACGGTGCTGAGCATTTCATCGTCACGAAGGTGAATATGCCAGTCATCTGGGCGGCGGATTTTCAAAACTTGCGGTGTGGCGGTCATCAGGCAAAACTCCGGCATTGAGAGACAAGATGTTGGGAATCAGGTGCGGTAATGGGAGCATTAACGGCGGGGAACAAGAATAAGCGTAAAACCGTTGTGTTGCATCTGTTAAATAAAGTTCGTATTGAAATCAATGTATCGAAAGGTTCATAGTGAACGCAGATTTTAGTCAAAGTGCTTCCAGACACCGGGGAAGCAAGACAAAAAACGACAGGAGAACCAGTATGGAAATCAGAGTTGTTGCCACAATTGTTGCTAAACCAGAGTTTAAAAAACAGGTAACAGAGGCTTTGCTTGACGTTATTGAACCCAGCCGTCAGGAGGTTGGGTGTCTGCAGTATGAACTGCACGGAGATCTTGATAAGGAAGGGACGTTCGTGTTTTACGAACGCTGGGCTTCTGAAGATGCACTTAAGCAGCACAACAAAACAGAGCATTTTCAGCATTTCGCCAAAAGTCTCGAAGGTAAACTGGAAGAACTGACTATTCGCCGTCTGAAAACCCTGGCCTGAAAACGTCTCAATCAGCCAGTCATTATTGCTTAATAATAAAAAACCCGCCGGGGCGGGTTTTTTTAGAGCATTTTCAACGCATCACTCAGAAGGCATTTCAGGTTTGGTTGCTGGTGCCGTTGCAGTGCTTACTGCTGCATGGCCGCCTGCAGAACCTTTACCTTCGAAGCCGAATTCAGGACGAACCCAATCGCTGTGACGGGCAGGTTCCTGAACGTACTGAGGGGCTGGCGCTTTGGTCATCGGTGCAGTGGCATGATGTTTAAAGCGTGGTTCAGCAACGACAGCTTGAGAGACAACAGTTTCAACATGAGCAGGGGCTTTCACCTCTGCCGCTGTTTCTGCGGCGTGCTGTACCGGAGCAACAGGCTCGGCGTTAACTTCAGGTTCTGCGGCTACCGGAGCCTGAACTTCAGGTTCAGCAACAACAGGCACTGGTTCAACAACAACCGGTTCGTGAGCTTGTGGTGCAACTTCTACGCGCGGTGTCTCTTCAACTGGCTCTGCAGTTTCAGGTTCAACCAGAACAGGTTCTTCGGCAACAGGTTGTGCAATTTCAGGCACAACACTTTCTTCCGCTGGTGCTTCCGGCTGTACTGCTTCAGTAACCGGAACTGCTTCAACCGCAAGAGTTTGCTCAACCGGCGCGGCTTCAACTTCAGTTGATTCATTCAGAACCGGCGTATTGGCCTGAGCGGTTTCAACCTGTTGTGTCAGCACTTCTGGCGCTTCAGTTTCTGCAAACTGTTGTTCAGATGACTGCGCAACCGGGTAAGTGATCCAGACCTTTCCTGACGCCATTTCCGGAGAAACAAACGCACCGGTCAGAGGCATTGGCGACTGAGTCGGGTAACGCTCATCACGGTAACGGCGACGACGCTGACCGCTTACACGCAGGTGGCGCGGAGAACGACGTGAGCGACGTGGCATACCGTTTTCACGGTTGTTGTCATTCAGGTTTTCTTCGCCTTCAGTTGTATTAACTGTTTCCGCTTCAGAAGGTGCCTGTTCGGTAAATACCGGAGCCGCAGGGCGTGTACCGGTAATCAGTAACTGTGCAGCAGCTTCTGCTTCGTGATCAACTTCTTCTGATTCGAAGCGAACTTTCTGCGTTAACTGGCGACGCTGACGACGCTGAGCTGGCTGACGATCTTCTTGTTCCGTTTCATCAATGACCGGCGCGGCGATTTGCTCTACAACAACAGCATCCTGAATTTTTTCTTCAGTCTGTGTTTTGCGCTTATCTTCAGAACGGCGACGCGAACGCTCACGACGAGGTTGTTGCTGCTGCTCTTCACGCGGTGCAGTTTCAACGTCTTCGTTGCGGCTTTCGCTAACTACAGGCTCCTGGTTACGACGGTTGCGGCGTTGATCATCACGCTGCTCGCGATTATTTTCGCGGTTGTCACGGCTTTCGCCACGATTATCACGATTATTCTCACGACCCTCACCACGGTTGCCGCGGTCATTGCGTTCGCCACGTTCACCGTTGCGATCACGACGTCCGCCCTGACGACGCTGGTTACGGCGTTCGTTGTTACGACGATTTTCTGTTTCAGTGGCTTCAGCTTCTTTCGGCGCTTCAACAGGTTTAACTTCCTGCTGTGGCTGCGGTGCGAACAAGCTTTTCAGCCCGCTCAGCAGACGGCTGACAAAGCCGGATTTCTCAGCTGCTGGTGCGGCTGGCGCATTAACCGTTGTGGTACGGGTTTTAACCGGTTCTTCAACCGCTGTTTCCTGCTCAAAGCTGGACGGAGGCGCTTCACTTTGCAGGGCAAACGCAGCCAGTGCCGGTTGCTCAGGGCGACGACGCTCAGTCGGCAACTCTTCAGAAGGTTGCAGCATTTCTGCTTCGTGAATTTGTGGCAACAGATAGCTCAGTGCAGAGATTTCTTCGCCTTTGCGTACGCGCAGAACATGGTAGTGCGGGGTTTGCATCTGATCGTTTGGAACGATCACTGCACGAACACCGCCCTGACGTTTTTCGATGGCATTCACCGATTCACGTTTTTCGTTCAGCAGGTAAGAAGCGATAGGAACCGGAACGATCGCATGAACTTCTTTGGTATTTTCTTTCAGCGCTTCTTCTTCAATCAGACGCAGAATCGACAGCGACAGGGACTCGTTATCACGAACGGTACCTGTACCTGCGCAACGTGGGCAGATGTGGTGTGTTGATTCACCCAGTGACGGGCTGAGGCGCTGACGGGACATTTCCAGCAAACCAAAGCGGGAAATGCGACCAATTTGAATTCGCGCGCGATCCTGACGAACGGCATCACGCAGACGGTTTTCCACTTCGCGCTGGTGGCGAACTGGCGTCATATCGATGAAGTCGATAACAATCAAACCACCGAGGTCACGCAGACGTAACTGACGGGCAATTTCATCGGCGGCTTCAAGGTTGGTATTGAATGCGGTTTCTTCGATATCGCCGCCGCGGGTTGCACGTGCGGAGTTGATGTCGATAGCCGTCAGGGCTTCTGTGCTGTCGATAACAATCGAACCGCCGGAAGGCAGGCGCACTTCACGCTGGAAAGCAGATTCAATCTGGGATTCAATCTGATAATGGCTGAACAGCGGGATCTCACCAACGTAAGGTTTGATTTTGCTGCTGAAATCAGGACGGCCAAGTGCAGCAATGTGCTCTTTTGCCAGATCGAGAATTTTAGGGTTATCGATGAGGATTTCACCGATGTCCGGGCGCAGGTAATCACGGAATGCGCGGACGATAACATTACTTTCCTGATGGATCAGGAAAGGAGCAGGGCGGCCTTCAGCGGCTTTCTTGATGGCATCCCAGTGCTTGAGGCGGAAAGTCAGGTCCCACTGCAGAGCTTCAGCAGATTTGCCAACGCCTGCGGTACGAACAATCAGACCCATGCCATCAGGTAATTGCAGTGAAGACAGGGCTTCTTTCAATTCTGTGCGGTCGTCGCCTTCAATACGGCGGGAAATTCCCCCAGCACGTGGATTGTTTGGCATCAGTACCAGGTAACTACCGGCCAGGCTGATAAACGTCGTCAGCGCTGCGCCTTTATTTCCACGCTCTTCTTTATCAACCTGAACGATCACTTCCTGGCCTTCGCGCAAAACATCTTTGATGTTCGGGCGGCCATGAGAGGAATAGTTACTTGGGAAATATTCGCGGGAAATTTCTTTCAGAGGGAGGAAACCATGCCTTTCCGCACCGTAATCTACGAATGCCGCTTCCAGACTTGGTTCAATGCGGGTGATTTTACCTTTGTAAATGTTCGCTTTTTTCTGCTCATGGCCCGGACTTTCAATATCCAAATCATACAGTCGCTGTCCATCTACCAAGGCAACGCGCAACTCTTCTTGCTGAGTCGCGTTGATCAACATTCTTTTCATCTTAACTTACTCATTATTATTCCATTATTGACAGAGCTGCGGGCAAAATGACCTCATGACCGGATAAACCGTTGGCCCCGAGTCTTCTCGCAAATCGTCAACCTCACGGCTGTCGCTTGCATAGGGGCGCATTATTTCGGTAAGTCTGCTTTTGCTGTATTAAAGACACCAGCGTTATGAAAGCAGCACTTTTATTAGGGGAATAGCTTCTGAATTTACGTTAACAGATCTCATTCCGTTCGCCGGCCAAGCTGCAACCCGCAGCCCGCTAATTGCTTGATTTCACATTACGTCTTACGCCATTGCTGCGTTTTTGTGCGATCAGGCAAATCTATAATTCCTGCGTTTTCCCTAACTTAAGAGAAACAACGCCGAAAGTGACTTCATTATTCCATTGCAGGCACTCTGATAGCAAGGTGACTTTTCCCATGCGGGTAAGATATTTACCTCAATGAGATATGAGCCGCATTGTCTTAACATTTGTATTCTTAAAAAACGGGTGAAGCAGGCAGGTTTTCCTCGGTGGTTACTGGTAAAGTAAGAGTTAAGCACATAAAAATCAGTGGCGCGAACCGTGCCGGATATTTAGAATCGCGAGCCATGAAAACTGAGAACCCAACTGTACAATTAATCCCCATTTCCGAAGATGAAGCCGGTCAGCGCATCGACAACTTCTTACTCAAAATCCTGAAAGGCGTGCCGAAAAGCATGATCTATCGCATCGTGCGTAAGGGCGAAGTCCGGGTTAATAAGAAAAGAATTAAGCCAGAATATAAATTATTAGCTGGCGACGAAGTGCGTGTGCCACCTGTTCGCGTAGCCGAAAGGGATGAAGCGCCAGTTTCTGCCAAACTGGATAAAGTTGCCGCACTAACCGACTGCATATTGTATGAAGATGATTACTTATTAATTCTGAATAAGCCGTCTGGTACCGCTGTTCACGGTGGCAGCGGCCTGAGCTTTGGTGTTATCGAAGGATTACGCGCACTTCGCCCTGAAGCGCGTTTTCTGGAATTAGTCCATCGTCTGGACCGTGATACCTCAGGCGTATTGCTTGTTGCGAAGAAACGTTCAGCATTGCGTTCCCTGCACGAACAACTGCGCGTGAAAAGCATGCAGAAGGATTATCTGGCGCTGGTGCGCGGTGAATGGCCGTCACATTGTAAAGTCGTGCAGGCCCCCTTGCTGAAAAACATTTTGCAAAGCGGCGAGCGTGTTGTGCGTGTTAATGCAGAAGGTAAACCCTCTGAAACGCGATTCAAAATTGAAGAGCGTTATGAATTCGCGACACTGGTAAAAGCCAGCCCGGTAACCGGCAGAACGCACCAGATTCGTGTTCACGCCCTGCATGCAGGTCATCCGATCGCTTTTGATGACCGCTATGGCGAGCGTGATTTTGACGCAAAACTGGCAGGCACGGGATTGAATCGTTTATTCCTGCACGCTGCGGCTTTGCGATTTGAACATCCGAATACCGGTGAAACACTGCGTATTGAAGCGCCTATGGATGCCAAACTGCGTAATTGCCTGAAAATTTTACGCGGCAAAACGACCGCCCGTTAAAAAAATCAGCCTGTAAAGAGGCGCACGGGTTGCGCCTTTTTTTATGCCTCTCAGTTAGCGGTTTTCAAGTAACGGATTGATGCCGTGTCTGCGCAGTAAGGAGAGCAGGGCGATCAATGGCAATCCGATTAACGTATTTGGGTCGCGCCCCGTCAGACTGTCAAAGAGCGTGATCCCCAATCCTTCGCATTTAAAGCTGCCCGCACAGTCGTAGGGCTTTTCACGATGCAAATATCCGGTAATTTCTTCATCGATTAAAGAACGGAAGGTGACGTCAAACGTTTCACATAACGTCTGCGCTGATTTTGTATCGCTGTCATAAACACTCAGGCCCGTATAAAAGGTGACGGTTTTGCCACTGGCTGCCTGCAACTGTTTGAAGGCATTATCAAATGTGTACGGTTTACCCGTGATATTTCCATTAATCACGCAAACCTGATCGGAGCCAATAATCAGATGATGCGGATGGGCAGTGGCCAGCGCAGTGGCTTTCGATTGTGCCAGGCGTTTCACCAGTTCAGCCGGGTTCTCACCGGGAGCTGGAGTTTCATCAATATTGGGTGACGCACAGGTAAACGTCAGGCCGGTTTTCTCCAGCAACGCTCTGCGGTAGACCGAGGTCGAGGCTAAAAGTAATTTTGGTAAAGACATAATCATAATTTTTTTTCACAAAGCGTAGCGTTATTGAATCGCACATTTTAAACTGTCGGCCGCTGTGGAAGCGAATATTGGTGAAAGGTGCGGTTTTGAGGCCTTTTTCTTTGACTCTCTGTCGTTACAAAGTTAATATGCGCGCCCTATGCAAAAAGTAAAATTACCCCTGACCCTTGATGCGGTCCGCACTGCCCAGAAGCGTTTAGACTATACAGGTGTCTATACTGCAGATCAGGTTACGCGCGTTGCCCAATCAGTGGTCAGTGTGGATTCTGATATACAAACCTCATTGTCGTTTAATATCGACAATCAGCGTCTGGCGGTGATTACCGGCCACTCTGATGTTGCTGTAACTCTGGAATGCCAGAGATGCGGTAAGACGTTTGAACATCAGGTTCACACAACATATTGTTTTAGTCCTGTCCAAAATGATGAGCAGGCTGAGGCATTACCGGAAGCGTACGAGCCGATCGAAGTCGATGATTTTGGCGAAGTTGATTTGCTGGCAATGATTGAAGACGAAATTATTCTTTCTCTGCCTGTCGTTCCGGTACATGAATCTGAACACTGTGAAGTGTCCGACGCGGACATGGTGTTTGGTAAACTGCCTGCAGAGGCGGAGAAACCAAATCCATTTGCCGTATTAGCGAGTTTAAAGAAAAGTACTTAAGGAGTAAGGTCCATGGCCGTACAACAGAATAAACCAACCCGTTCTAAACGTGGCATGCGTCGTTCACATGACGCTCTGACCACTTCCACTCTGTCTGTGGACAAGACTTCTGGTGAAACTCACCTGCGTCACCACATCACTGCCGACGGTTTCTACCGCGGTCGCAAGGTAATCGGCTGATATTTGCCTGCAACTTATTCACGTGATAAGTGCTGGCAAGGCGATACCTTGACTCGTCTAACCCTCGCGTTAGATGTAATGGGCGGGGATTTCGGTCCTTCCGTCACAGTGCCTGCTTCATTGCAGGCACTGATTTCTAATTCTGAATTAGACCTTCTTCTGGTCGGTGATCCCGACGCAATCACACCTTTCTTAGTCAAAGCCGATCCTTCTTTAACAGAACGAATTCGGATAATTCCTGCTGAATCAGTGATAGCCAGCGATATGCGCGCATCGCAAGCTATACGTGCCAGTAAAGGAAGCTCAATGCGTGTGGCGTTGGAACTGATCAAGAGTGGTGACGCGCAGGCGTGCGTCAGTGCCGGGAATACCGGAGCGCTGATGGGATTAGCCAAACTGGTTGTAAAGCCTCTGGATGGCATTGAGCGCCCGGCGCTGATGAGCGTATTGCCCAATCAGCAGCGCAGTAAAACCGTGGTACTTGATCTGGGGGCCAACGTTGAGTGCGACAGCACAATGCTGGTCCAGTTTGCCGTTATGGGTGCAGTGATGGCCGAACAGGTGGTAGGTATTAATAACCCCCGTGTTGCCTTGCTGAATATCGGTGAAGAGGAAAGTAAAGGGCTGGATAACATCCGTGAAGCCGCTGCCATTTTAAAAAATACCGCACTAATCAACTATATCGGCTATCTTGAAGGCAATGACCTTCTGACCGGTAAGACAGATGTGATGGTGTGTGACGGCTTCGTCGGGAATGTTACGCTCAAGACCATGGAAGGTGTAATAAGGATGTTTTTGTCACTGTTAAAATCCTCCGGTGAGGGTGGCAAGAAGGCCTGGTGGTTGAAATGGTTGGGACGGATAGTTCAGAAGAAGTTGCTAAAGCGTTTTAGCCACCTCAACCCCGACCAGTATAATGGCGCATGTTTGTTAGGATTACGGGGCATCGTTATTAAAAGCCACGGCGGAGCAAACCAGCGTGCGTTTGCTGTTGCTATCGAACAGGCTGTGCAGGCGGTGCAGCGGCAGGTCCCTCAGCGGATTGCCGCGCGCCTTGAAGCTGTATTACCCAAGAGTGACTGATCGTACATGTATACAAAAATTCTCGGTACGGGGAGCTATTTGCCCGTGCAAGTTCGGACTAATGCCGACTTAGAAAAAATGGTGGATACCTCCGACGAGTGGATTGTCACCCGCACGGGTATTCGTGAACGTCGTATCGCTGCACCGGATGAGACTGTGGCCACAATGGGCCTGCACGCAGCAGAGAAAGCACTTGAAATGGCCGGCGTTAGCGCAAGCGACGTGGGTCTGATCATTGTTGCAACAACCTCATCTTCACATGCATTTCCGAGTTCAGCTTGCCAGGTGCAGAATATGCTGGGCATCAAGGATTCTGCAGCTTTCGATTTGGCCGCCGCTTGTGCAGGTTTCACCTACGCACTAAGCGTTGCCGATCAATACATTAAAAACGGTGCCGTGAAATATGCGCTGGTGATCGGCTCTGACGTGTTGTCCCGTAAACTCGATCCTGAAGATCGCGGTACGGTGATCCTCTTTGGCGATGGTGCTGGCGCCGTACTGCTGGGGGCATCCGAAGAGCAGGGCATTATTTCCACGCACATGCATGCAGATGGTCATTACGGCAACCTGCTGACGCTGGCTTACCCAAGTCAGTCTGAGCCGGAAAAACCTGCTTATGTCACCATGGCCGGTAATGAAGTCTTCAAAGTGGCTGTGACTGAACTGGCGCACATTGTGGATGAAACCCTGACGGCAAATAATCTTGACCGTACTGCACTTGACTGGCTGGTTCCGCATCAGGCGAATCTGCGTATTATCAGTGCGACAGCGAAAAAGCTGGGTATGGGAATGGACAAAGTCGTGGTTACGCTCGATCGTCATGGCAATACTTCTGCGGCTTCTGTGCCAGCAGCATTTGACGAAGCTGTGCGTGACGGCAGAATTCAGCGCGGGCAGTTAGTGCTGCTCGAAGCATTTGGCGGTGGCTTTACCTGGGGCTCGGCGCTGGTACGTTTCTGATTTAACAGGAAGATAAAAATGACAAAAATTGCAGTTGTTTTCCCTGGTCAGGGTTCCCAGACGCTCGGTATGCTGGCTGATTTAGCGTCAGCACACCCGATTGTTGAAGAAACATTTGCCGAAGCTTCTTCGGCGCTGGGGTATGATTTATGGCAGTTGGTGCAGCAGGGGCCAGCTGAAGAATTGAATAAAACCTGGCAGACACAGCCTGCCTTGCTGGCAGCATCCGTCGCTATCTGGCGTGTCTGGCAGCAGCAGAACGGCACTCAGCCTGTTCTGATGGCCGGCCACAGCCTGGGCGAATACTCAGCGCTTGTTTGCGCGGGTGTGCTGGATTTCAAACAGGCTATTTCCCTGGTTGAACTGCGTGGCAAACTGATGCAGGAAGCCGTGCCTGCGGGTACCGGCGCAATGTACGCCATTATCGGTCTGGACAACGATGCAATCGCTAAAGCGTGTGAAGAATCTGCGCAAGGCCAGGTTGTTTCGCCGGTAAACTTTAACTCACCGGGTCAGGTCGTTATTGCCGGTAACAAAGAAGCCGTTGAGCGTGCCGGTGCTGCTTGTAAAGCCGCAGGCGCAAAACGTGCTCTGCCGCTGCCTGTCAGCGTGCCTTCACACTGCGCATTAATGAAGCCTGCTGCTGATAAACTCGCCGTTGCGCTGGAAAATGTTACTTTCAATGCGCCACAATATTCCGTTGTGAACAACGTAGACGTGAAAGTTGAAACGTCTCCGGAAGCGATCAGCAGTGCGTTGGTTCGTCAGTTATACAGCCCGGTTCGCTGGACTGAATCTGTCGAATTTATGGCAGCACAAGGCGTTGAACAGTTATTAGAAGTGGGGCCGGGTAAAGTTCTGACCGGTCTGACTAAACGTATTGTAGACACCCTGACGGCCGCCGCGGTAAACGACACGGCAAGCCTGACAGCGGCGCTTGAGCAGTAATTAAGAGGATGAGTATGAGCTTCGAAGGCAAAATTGCACTGGTAACGGGTGCGAGCCGTGGCATTGGTCGCGCAATCGCTGAAAAGCTGGTTGCTGGCGGCGCAAAAGTGATCGGCACCGCGACCAGCGAAAAAGGCGCTGAAGCAATCGGCGAATATTTAGGCGAAAACGGCAAAGGTATTATGCTCAATGTGGTTGATTCTGCATCTATTGAGCAAGTATTGGCGACGATTCGAGCTGAATTTGGCGAAATTGATATTTTAGTTAATAATGCCGGCATTACCCGTGATAACCTTCTCATGCGAATGAAGGATGATGAGTGGCAGGATATTCTGGACACGAATCTGACTTCAGTGTTTCGGCTGTCAAAAGCTGTCATGCGGGCTATGATGAAGAAACGGTGTGGACGGATTATTACAATTGGTTCCGTTGTTGGCACCATGGGTAACGCAGGGCAGGCGAACTACGCGGCGGCTAAAGCTGGCTTGATTGGTTTTAGTAAGTCTTTGGCACGTGAAGTCGCTTCACGTGGCATTACTGTCAACGTCGTCGCTCCCGGCTTTATTGAGACGGATATGACAAGGGCGTTGACAGATGATCAACGCGCAGGCATTTTGTCATCAGTTCCAGCCAACCGGTTGGGCGATGCCAAAGAAATTGCCAGCGCCGTTGCTTTTTTAGCCTCTGACGAGGCCAGCTACATCACGGGTGAAACATTACATGTCAATGGCGGCATGTACATGATTTAAAAATTACGAAATTATTTGCGTTTTTTGCGGTAAAAACCGCAAAATAGAGCAAATTCGTGGTTTGACCAGCCTGGATTTAGTTGCATCTTTTTCAACATTTTATACACTACGAAAACCATCGCGAAAGCGAGTTTTGATAGGAAATTTAAGAGTATGAGCACTATCGAAGAACGCGTTAAGAAAATCATCGTTGAACAGCTGGGTGTTAAACAGGAAGAAGTAGTGAATGCTGCATCTTTCGTAGACGACCTTGGCGCTGATTCTCTCGACACCGTTGAGCTGGTTATGGCTCTGGAAGAAGAGTTTGATACCGAGATCCCTGACGAAGAAGCTGAAAAAATCACTACTGTTCAGGCAGCTATTGATTTTATCAACGCTAGCCAACAGTAAGCGTACATGCTTTAAGTTTAGATAGTTAGGCGGTCATTCGACCGCCTAAGTTTTTTATATCCCACGGTATAACTACTTTTTCCCTCCCTGGAGGACACACGTGTCTAAGCGTCGAGTTGTAGTGACTGGACTGGGCATGCTGTCTCCTGTCGGCAATACTGTAGAGTCCACTTGGAACGCTCTCCTTGCCGGTCAGAGTGGCATTAGCCTAATCGACCATTTTGATACTAGTGCCTATGCAACGCGTTTTGCTGGCTTAGTTAAAGATTTTAACTGTGAAGACTTCATCTCCCGCAAAGATGCACGCAAGATGGACGCCTTTATACAGTATGGTATTACTGCCGGTATTCAGGCGATGCAAGACTCCGGGCTTGAAGTAAATGCTGAGAATGCAACGCGTATTGGTGCGGCGATTGGTTCTGGTATTGGCGGTCTTGGTCTGATTGAAGAAAACCATTCCTCATTGGTTAACGGCGGACCTCGTAAAATTAGTCCTTTCTTCGTTCCCTCAACCATCGTTAACATGATTGCCGGTCATCTGAGCATTATGTTTGGGTTGCGTGGGCCGAGTATTTCTATTGCTACAGCCTGTACTTCAGGGGTGCACAATATTGGACATGCAGCACGTATCATTGCTTATAACGATGCAGATGTGATGCTGGCTGGCGGCGCAGAGAAAGCCAGTACGCCTCTGGGTGTCGGTGGCTTCGGTGCTGCACGCGCGTTATCCACACGTAACGATAATCCTCAGGCGGCAAGCCGTCCGTGGGATAAAGATCGTGATGGTTTCGTCCTCGGCGATGGCGCAGGTATTATGGTGCTGGAAGAGTACGAACACGCCCGCAAACGCGGTGCAAAAATTTATGCTGAGATTGTTGGTTTCGGCATGAGCAGCGATGCATTCCATATGACTTCACCGCCGGAAGATGGCGCGGGTGCAGCGTTGGCTATGGAAAATGCACTTCGCGATGCGGGTATTTCTGCTTCCGAAATTGGTTATATCAACGCGCACGGAACATCTACCGCTGCTGGCGATAAAGCTGAAGCGCAGGCAGTTAAGTCTGTCTTTGGCGCAGATGCGAAGAAAGTGCTGGTCAGCTCGACCAAATCCATGACCGGACATTTACTGGGCGCGGCTGGCGCAGTGGAATCTATCTTTACTTTGCTTGCTTTACGCGATCAGGCCGTTCCACCGACCATCAATCTGGATAATCCGGATGAAGGTTGCGATCTGGACTTTGTGGCGCATGAAGCGCGTCAGGTAAAAGCGCTGAATTACTCACTGTGCAATTCGTTCGGGTTTGGCGGCACCAACGGTTCGCTGGTATTTCGCAAGATCTGAATCCGGTAAAAACCTGTCCGTCTGAAAAAGGCCCGTTATTGGGCCTTTTTGCTGTCTGTATAAAAGGTCCGGTTTGTGCCAAACGGCAGTTCAACAAAGTGCGTGTTCCAGCCCTCTGCCTGGCCCGGTACGATAAAGTAGGAATGCTCCACTTGATGCAGCTGGGCCGCTCGCGCAGGCTCTTCTGTCAGAGAATATTAACGCCCGGAGGAAGTAACCATGTGGATTAACGGTGTGGCGCAAGCTGCATTGCCGGCAGGAGATCGTTCGGTGCAATTTGGCGATGGCTGTTTTACGACGGCCAGAGTGATGAACGGCGAAATCCAGTTTCTGGATGCCCATCTGCAACGTTTGCAGCGTGCGGTTGCCGTATTACGAATTGAGGGCGTGGACTGGCAGGCGCTGGAGCGCGAAATTGTTGGGGCCGCACAGTCTGAGCAAGAAGGGGTAGTGAAAGCCATTTTGACGCGCGGGCAGGGCGGGCGTGGTTACAGCACTGCCGGATGCAGCGGCCCGACCCGTATTGTGTCGGTATCGGCTTATCCGGCGCAGTATCACAAATGGCGCGAGCGCGGCGTGAAACTTGCGTTAAACCCGGTGATGCTGAGCAAAAATCCCCTGCTGGCAGGAATTAAACATCTCAACCGTCTTGAGCAGATCATGATCCGCATGCATCTTGACCAGACAGACGCCAATGAGGCGCTGGTGGTTGACACCTCAGGTTGCCTGGTGGAATGCTGTGCGGCCAATTTATTCTGGCGCAAAGGAAATCAGGTCTTTACGCCGGATTTATCGCAGTCTGGCGTCGACGGGATTATGCGTCAGCATCTTATCCGCGTGATTGAATCAGCCTCTCCCTGGGTTTTACATCAGGTCTGTGAAACGCCCGAAACGCTATCGGATGCTGACGAAATCCTGATTTGTAATGCACTGATGCCCATTTTACCGGTGACAGAAGCCTGTGATCGTCATTATACCGGGCGGCACTTGTACAATTTCCTGCACCAGAGCTTTTAAAAAGTGAATAAACAATGACGAACAAAAAAACGAAATTTTTCGCCCTGATTGTCCTGATCCTGCTTGGGCTGGCGGCGTTGAGTTACCATAAAGTGAAGCAGTTCGCCGACCGCCCGATCAACGTCAGCAGCGAAACCATTTTCACCCTGCCAGCCGGTACGGGACGTGTGGCGCTGGAAACACTGCTCATTGATAAAAAACTGATTAAATCAAGTCACTGGTTCCCGTGGTTATTACGTCTTGAGCCTGAACTGAGCGAGTTCAAAGCGGGGACGTATCGTCTCGAGAAGGGAATGACCGTTCGGCAGATGCTGGAATTACTGAAAAGTGGCAAAGAAGCGCAGTTCAGCATCCGCTTTGTAGAAGGTTTCAAACTGAGTGACTGGATGAAAGTGCTGGAGAAGTCGGAATATCTGAAGCATGAGCTGAACGGCAAGAGTGGCGAAGAGATTGCGGCGGCATTAGGTATTACCGACACTAAAAATGCTGAAGGCTGGCTCTATCCCGATACTTATCATTACACCGCCGGGATGACCGACATTTCGCTGCTCAAACGTGCGCATGTGAGGATGGAAAAAACCGTTGCCGACATCTGGAAAGGGCGCGCGGACTCACTGCCGTATAAAACGCCCGCCGATATGGTGACGATGGCGTCGATTATCGAAAAAGAAACCGCTGTAAAAGATGAACGCCCGGAAGTGGCTTCTGTCTTTATTAACCGTCTTCGTATCGGCATGCGTCTGCAAACTGATCCGACGGTCATCTACGGTATGGGCGAAAAATACACCGGTAATATCACCAAAAAAGATTTGGAAACGCCGACGCCTTACAATACTTACGTCATTACCGGTTTGCCGCCATCGCCAATCGCGATGCCGAGCGAAGCTTCGCTCCAGGCTGCGGCACATCCTGCAAAAACCCCTTATCTTTATTTTGTCGCTGACGGCAAAGGCGGGCATACTTTCAGCACTAACCTTGAGAACCATAACAAGGCGGTTCGTGTGTATATAGAGGCTCTTAAGAATAAGAATGAAAAGTAACTTCATTGTGATTGAAGGCCTTGAAGGGGCGGGAAAAACCACCGCTCATAACGTGGTGGTGGATGCATTGCGCCAGCACGGTGTGGAAGAAATTGTGTTTACCCGCGAGCCTGGCGGTACACCGCTGGCGGAGAAATTGCGCGATTTATTCAAGCGCGGCGTCGGGGGTGAAAAGCCGACAGTGAAAGCTGAAGTGCTGATGCTTTATGCCGCACGCGTCCAGCTGGTTGAAACGGTAATCTTGCCTGCTCTGGCGCGTGGTGCCTGGGTTGTCGGCGATCGGCATGATCTTTCGTCGCAAGCCTACCAGGGCGGCGGACGCGGTATTGATGCAAAACTGATGAGTTCATTACGCGACACCGTGCTGGGTGATTTCCGTCCTGATCTCACGCTTTATCTCGATCTGCCACCGGCTATTGGCCTGCAACGCGCCCGAGCGCGCGGTGAGCTGGATCGTATCGAACAGGAAGCGCTGCCATTTTTTGAGCGTACGCGTGCGCGTTACCTTGAACTTGCCGCCGCCGACAGACGCATCAAAACCATTGATGCGTCGCAGACCATTGAACAGGTTAAAGCTTCCATCGAACTGACGCTGAAAAACTGGTTCGACGAACAGGCAGCAAAAGGCCTGATGTCATGAGCTGGTATCCGTGGCTCAGCGGCCCTTACCGCCAGTTAATCGGGCAATATCAGACCGGGCGTGGTCATCATTCTCTGCTGATGCACGTTGCGGCGGGAATGGGCGATGACGCACTGGTCTATGGTCTGAGCCGCTGGTTGCTTTGCCAGCATAAAGAGGGGGAAAAGAGTTGCGGTAAATGCCACAGCTGCCAGCTGATGATCGCCGGAAACCATCCTGACTGGCATACCTTGCTGCCTGAAAAAGGCAAAAATTCGCTGGGCATCGACCCGGTTCGTCAGCTCATTGAAACGCTCTACAATTACTCGCAGCAGGGCGGTGCGAAAGTTGTGTGGATCCCGCAGATGGAATTGCTGACGGAAGCCGCGGCCAACGCCTTGCTCAAAACGCTGGAAGAGCCGCCTTCCGGGACTTATTTCCTGCTAGGCTGCCGTGAGCCTTCTGCGCTGCTGGCAACTATCCGCAGCCGCTGTTTCTACTGGCATCTGCCGGTGCCGGAAGAGGCGTTATCCGTACAGTGGATCAATCGCCAGCTCAGCGCGGATTCGGTGGCAATTAAGACCGCATTGCGGTTGGCTAATGGCGCGCCGCTTTCTGCGCTGGAATTATTACAGCCGGAGCGCTGGAAACAACGTGTGGCGCTGTGCCAGCAGCTTTATACCCAATGCCAGCAGCAGGATATGCTCTCGTTGCTGCCGCAATTGAATCATGACGACGCCGCTGACCGGCTGTACTGGCTGGCAACGCTGTTGCTTGATGCCATCAAATGGCAACAACAGGCCAGGCATTTCATCATTAATCACGATCAGCAGCCCCTGGTAAGCTTGCTTGCCAGTACGCAATCCAATGCTTCGTTGCAACAATCCGTTAACGCGTGGATGCACTGCCGCCAGCAGTTACTTTCCATCGTGGGCGTGAATCGCGAACTGCTGCTGACCGAGCAATTGCTGGAATGGGAGCAAATGTTGCGCGGCTCCGTTCCTTCCTCATTTTTCAGTTCGTCACTGACACGCTGAAATCGAATTATCATCAACAGACCGTAACGAGTTAATACTATGTTTTTAGTCGATTCCCACTGCCATCTCGACAGCCTGGATTACAACGAGCTGCACTCCGGCGTTGATAACGTGCTGGAAAAAGCCCGCGAGCGTGATGTGAAATTTATGCTGGCCGTTGCGACCACATTACCAGGATATGAGGCCATGGCGCAGTTAATTGGCGATCGTCCTGAAGTGGCTTTTTCCTGCGGCGTACATCCTCTGAACATTGATGACGGCTACGATTTTGCCGAGCTGCGCCGTCTCGCCGCCAGCCCGAAAGTGGTGGCGATGGGTGAAACCGGCCTGGATTATTTTTATCAGAAAGAAGCACATCAGCTGAAACTGCAACAAGATTCCTTCCGTGAGCACATCCGCACTGGCCGCGAGCTGAACAAACCGGTGATCGTCCATACCCGCGATGCGCGTCAGGATACGCTCGATATTCTGAAAGAAGAGAAAGCTGGCGAATGCGGTGGCGTTCTGCACTGCTTCACCGAAGATATTCCGACCGCAGAATTCCTGTTAGATCTCGGTTTCTACATCTCTTTTTCCGGCATTCTGACTTTCCGAAATGCTGAATCCTTACGCGAAGTCGCCCGTTATGTGCCATTAGATCGTCTTCTGGTAGAGACCGATTCTCCGTATCTGGCACCGGTTCCGCATCGTGGTAAAGAAAACCAGCCTGCTTACGTGCGCGATGTGGCCGATTACATGGCTGTTTTGAAAGGCGTCAGCGTCGAACAGCTGGCTGAAGTGACAACAGCAAACTTTTCACGATTATTTCACATCGATGCATCCTCTCTCACCTAAGCTTTCGCTAAGTCATATATTCCAGATTTATTTTTCATCTCGTAATTAATCGCCATATTGAGGTATCTTGGCACCGTTTTTCACGGTGCCAGGGCCGCGTTTTTCGGATTTTGTGTGGGTAAGCGCGGGTTTTTAATACGCTCTTACTGCATTTTTCAGAAAAACGTGACTGCCATCAAACATTAACAAAGGGAATTATTTTACCCTGCGTAAAAATTAAAAGGGGTGCTTAGACACCCGACTGCAAAAGGCTTTCAGAGTCTTTGCAAAGCGGTTTGCCATTAAGCGAAATCGCATGAAGTATCAAAAAGCATCATTACTCAGGAGCACACTCAATTATGTTTAAGAACGCGTTTGCAAACCTTCAAAAGGTCGGTAAATCGCTAATGCTGCCAGTTTCCGTACTCCCAATCGCAGGTATCCTGCTGGGCGTCGGTTCTGCAAACTTTAGCTGGCTGCCAATGATCGTTTCCCATGTTATGGCCGAAGCCGGTGGTTCAGTCTTCGCTAACATGCCTCTGATTTTCGCTATTGGTGTAGCGTTAGGCTTTACCAATAACGACGGTGTATCTGCACTGGCATCGGTTGTTGCGTACGGCATCATGGTGAAAACCATGGCGGTTGTCGCACCTCTGGTTCTGCATTTGCCGGCTGAAGAAATCGCAGCTAAGCATTTGGCGGATACCGGCGTACTGGGCGGTATCATCTCCGGTGCGATCGCGGCATACATGTTCAATCGTTTCTATCGCATCAAGCTGCCTGAATATCTGGGCTTCTTCGCGGGTAAACGTTTTGTTCCGATCATTTCTGGTCTGGCTGCCATCATTCTGGGTGTAGTTCTGTCCTTCATCTGGCCGCCAATCGGTACAGGTATCCAGACCTTCTCACAATGGGCTGCTTATCAGAACCCGGTTGTTGCGTTCGGTATCTACGGTGTGGTTGAACGTGCGCTGGTTCCGTTTGGTCTGCACCACATCTGGAACGTTCCATTCCAGATGCAAATCGGTGAGTATGTGAACTCTGCCGGTCAGGTCTTCCACGGCGATATCCCACGTTACATGGCGGGTGACCCAACTGCAGGTAAACTGTCAGGCGGCTTCCTGTTCAAAATGTACGGTCTGCCAGCAGCGGCTGTTGCTATCTGGCACTCAGCGAAACCTGAGAACCGTGCCAAAGTCGGCGGCATCATGATCTCCGCTGCTCTGACCGCGTTCCTGACCGGTATTACCGAGCCAATCGAATTCTCCTTCATGTTCGTGGCGCCGATCCTGTATGTGATCCACGCGATTCTGGCCGGTCTGGCATTCCCAATTTGTATCCTGTTGGGCATGCGTGACGGTACCAGCTTCTCCCACGGTCTGATCGACTTCATCGTACTGAGCGGCAACAGCAGCAAAATCTGGCTGTTCCCAATTGTTGGTGCGGTGTATGCGGTGATTTACTACAGCATCTTCCGATTCCTGATTGCTAAACTGGATCTGAAAACTCCTGGCCGTGAAGACGCTACCAGCGAAACTTCTGCTCAGGGGGGTTCTGAAATGTCAGCATCTCTGGTTCAGGCTTTCGGCGGTAAAGAAAACATCACTAACCTCGATGCCTGTATCACGCGTCTGCGCGTCAGCGTAGCCGACGTCTCTAAAGTGGATCAGGCGGGCCTGAAAAAACTGGGTGCGGCAGGTGTGGTTGTGGCAGGTTCTGGTGTTCAGGCAATTTTCGGCACCAAGTCCGATAACCTGAAAACAGACATGGACGAGTACATGCGTAACCATTAATGGTGAACGTTGTCTGGTTCTGAGAAAGGAGGCTCCGGCCTCCTTTTTTCATGCCTGCGGTTTGTGGATAAAGACAGCGCCGCCTTCGGGTGGCGTTTTCTGCGTCAATTAAGCATCAAAAAGCGTAATCAGGTTGAAAGGAATGGAAATTCTAACCCATACTGCGTACAACGCTTTTTACTTTGTTAAGGACAGTTAAGATGGCCGAAGAGACAATTTTCAGCAAAATTATTCGCCGTGAAATCCCTGCCGATGTGGTTTACCAGGATGAATTAGTCACGGCGTTCCGCGATATTTCTCCCCAGGCGCCAAGCCATATTCTGATTATCCCGAATGTCCTGATCCCCACGATGAACGATGTTGATGCCAGTCATGAAGCCGCTCTCGGGCGCATGATGACTGTCGCGGCGAAAATCGCCGAACAGGAAGGGATTGCTGAAAGCGGCTACCGTCTGATCGTCAACTGTAACCGTGACGCAGGGCAGGAGGTTTATCATATCCACATGCATCTGGTCGGTGGCCGGGCGCTCGGTCCATTGTTGTCACGTCAGTAAGGGTAAACATGCGTTTATTGATGGCGTTATTGCCGGTCGTTTTGCTGATAGGTTGTAGCAGCAAGCCGGGCATTGCACTGAACAATCAGCAACGGGTGGTGATGGAATCTCCCGTGCTGACGGCAGGGATCATCCCGGGTTCGCCATCCGTGTCTGACTCCGGCGGGCAGAAAAAAGCCACCAGTACGCTGGATAATAACCAGCCACATCCTGTCACACTGCATTACCGGTTCTATTGGTATGATAAACAGGGGCTGGATTTATTGCCGATCGCGGAATCCCGCACTGTCACTGTTCCTGCGAACAGCAGTGTGGAGATCAGTTCGACCAATGGCAATCTTGATGCGCACAGTGTGCGTTTGTACCTTTATCTCTAAATTCCCGTACGGAGAAGGTTGATGAAAAAGTATTTTCTCATTGTGGCGATGGCCGCACTGATCCTGGGCGGTTGTACTCTGCCAAACCAACAACAAACGCAGCCACAGCAGCCTGAACAACCTCAGCAGCCGCAACAACCCCTGCCGCCGGTCAATCCGCCGGTTCCTGAGCAGCCGCAGATTCAGCCGGTTCCGCAGCCGCCGAAACTGGCCAGCATTGACTGGACCTCCACCGTTGAGCCGATGCTGGCGAAAATGCTCAAAGCCAATGGCGTTCAGGCTGGCAGCGTGCTGCTGGTGGATGGCGTGAAAAACAGTACCAATGGCACACTGCAAACCTCCAAAGCGACCGATGCTTTACGCAGTGCGCTGGCTAATAACACAACGTTCCAGCTGGTGCCTGCGGATCAACTGGCTTCCGCCAAGCAGTCTCTCGGCTTATCGCCGGATGACAGCCTGTCGTCTGTGAGCAAAGCCATAGGGCTGGCCAACATCGTAAAAGCGCAGTACGTGCTTTACAGCACGGTGAGCGGCGATGTGAAAGCGCCGACAATGTCGATGCGTTTACTGACAGCGCCGAGCGGCGAAATTGTCTGGTCAGGTCGCGGTGCGGTTCAAAATTAAGGCTGAACTCAGCCCTGAAAATCAGCTACAGCAACTGATTGAGCAACATTATCCGGCGGTGAAAACCGCCGGTTTTCATTTATCACCCGTGGCCGGTCTGACGGGCGAAAGCTGGAAAATTACTTCTCCGGCAGGCGATATGCTGGCGCGTCATCAGTCAGGTGAACGCCGGAACGCCGGGGTGGAAAGACAGCGTGAACATGCCATTTTGCGGCATATTGCGCGGCAGAGTTTGGGGCCTTGTGTCAGACTCAGTTCACCGCCGTGGTTACTGGTGGAATGGATTGCAGGTACGCCGCTCAGTGAGGCGGCGTTTGTCTCCGCACAGGGGCAGAAACCCGTCAGCCAGAGCCTGGCAAAACTGCACCGGCTGGCATGTTCCGGTTATCCGCTGGATTTACGCCGTCAGTTTGCCCGTTACTGGCAACATGTTGACCGGCGCAGGCTCACGCCGCGCTGGCTGGCGTTACACCAGAAAATGATACGACGCAAATTGCCCGTGCCACTGAAAATGGCACTTCTTCATATGGATATCCACGCGGGAAACCTGCTGGAGACGGAGAAGGGTATGCGGATCATTGACTGGGAATATGCCGCCGACGGCGATATCGCGCTCGAATTTGCGGCGCTGTTTCGCGGCAATGATTTAGATCCGCTTCAGCAGGACGCGTTTCTTCGAGAATATGCTGAGGCGGGCGGTTATCAGGATCTCCCGCTTTTCCGCCAGCAGATTAAACGCTGGCTGCCGTGGGTGGATTATCTGATGCTGCTGTGGTTTGAAGTCCGCTGGGCGCAAACCGCTGATAAGAAATACAGTGAATGGGCGCAGCCGCTGCGGGTCAGGCTGTTTGGCCGCGTCCATGATTAACATGTGAAAACTTAAAAGGAGCGTCCATTTTGCTGGGACCTGTAATGCTGGATGTGGCTGGCTACGAGCTGGATGCCGAAGAACGTGAAATTTTGCAGCATCCGCTGGTGGGCGGACTGATTTTATTCACCCGAAACTATCATGATGTTGATCAGCTGCATGAACTGATCCGTCAGATCCGCACCGCGTCTCACGACCGGCTGGTGCTCGCGGTGGATCAGGAAGGCGGACGCGTGCAGCGCTTTCGTGAAGGCTTTACCCGTCTGCCAGCCGCGCAGTCTTTTGCTGCGCTGAATGCGCCGCATGAAGCGAAGCGCCTGGCACAGGAGGGCGGCTGGTTGATGGCGTCAGAAATGATTACCATGGATATCGACATCAGCTTTGCGCCGGTTCTGGATATCGGGCATATCAGCGCTGCCATTGGTGAGCGTTCGTTTAACGCCGAACCGCAGAAAGCGCTGGAGATGGCGGAACAGTTCATTCTCGGTATGCATGCAGCAGGGATGAAAACTACCGGTAAGCATTTTCCGGGACACGGCGCGGTCAGTGCGGATTCCCACAAAGAAACTCCGAGAGACGATCGTCCGCTGGACGTTATCCGCGAGCACGACATGGCAATTTTCCGCCAGCTGAATGCGCGTAAATTGCTCGATGCCGTCATGCCGGCGCATGTGATTTACACCCAGGCAGATCCACGCCCGGCCAGCGGTTCGCCATACTGGCTTCAGGACATTCTGCGCAAAGAGCTGAACTTCAACGGCGTGATTTTCTCCGATGATATTTCGATGGAAGGGGCTGCGATTATGGGCAGCTATCCGGAACGTGCTCAGGCCTCTCTTGATGCCGGTTGCGATATGATCCTGGCCTGCAATAACCGTCAGGGCGCGGTAAGCGTGCTGGATAACCTGTCTCCGGTCAAAGCTGAGCGTGTTGCGCAGTTGTATCATCGCGGACTGTACAGTGGAAAACAGGCCCGTCAGGACCTGCAAAATTCCAGTCGCTGGAAAGACGCAAACCGTGAACTGACCGCGCTCGACGCACGCTGGCAGGAACATAAAGAAACTGCCCGGTAACGTTTTCAGACCGCGTGAGGGTTTCAACGCACATTCAGGATGAGGTAAACGATGATTATCTATTTGCATGGCTTCGATTCAACCAGTCCCGGTAACCACGAGAAAGTGTTGCAGTTGCAGTTTATTGATCCCGACGTCCGTTTCATCAGTTACAGCACGCTGCACCCGCGTCATGACATGCAACATTTGCTGAAAGAGGTCGATAAAGTGCTGCATGAAACCACCGACAAACTGCCGCTGATCTGCGGAGTAGGGCTCGGCGGATTCTGGGCTGAACGCATCGGTTTTCTGTGCGGCATCCGTCAGGTGATGTTCAACCCGAACTTATCGCCCCAGGATAATATGGCCGGTAAAATTGACCGTCCCGAAGAGTACGAAGATATCGCCACGAAATGCATCAGTGATTTTCGCGAGAAAAACCGCGACCGTTGTCTGGTGATTTTATCGCGCGAAGATGGCGTGCTCGACAGCAAGAAAACCGCTGAAAAGCTTCATCATTACTATCCTGTTGAATGGGACGAACATCAGACCCATAAATTCAAGGATATCTCGACCCATCTGCAACGTATCAAAGCCTTTAAAAATATCATTTGATTAACATTTACCGCTGAAAACCACTGCCCTTGTGCGGTGGTTTTTTATGTCTGAATCTCCCGTCAAAACGTTTTTTTCCCGCACGCCGTGTCCTAACTCCCTGATTTAAAGAAGTCAAAATCCATGCCATTTCACTAAGTCAAATTAATCAAATGAATTTAAATTGACCTACATCAATTTTGGTATGACCAAATCACCACGCATGATATCCTCCGTGTCAGATACCGATTTAACTTAAGCAACCCTATGTAATATAAGGATAAAATTTTTACTCTTATATAACAATTGGTTCACATTTGAGGGGGTCATTTTGACATCACCAATGAAGAAAATTGTGATTATCGGCGGTGGCGCCGGCGGTCTGGAACTGGCTACCAGCCTGGGCCATAAACTTGGCCGCAAGAAAAAAGCGGAAATCATTCTGGTCGATCGTAACCACAGCCATTTATGGAAACCGCTGTTGCACGAAGTGGCAACCGGCAGCCTGGATGACGGCGTGGACGCGCTGAGCTATCTGGCGCATGCCCGCAACCACGGTTTCACTTTCCAGATTGGCTCGCTGACCGATATCGATCGCGAAAATCAGACCATTAAACTGGCTGAAATTAGCGACGAGAACGGCGAAATGCTGGTACCGGTGCGTGATATCGCGTACGACACACTGGTTATGGCGCTGGGCAGTACGTCGAACGACTTCGGTACGCCGGGCGTGAAAGACAACTGCATTTTCCTGGACAACCCGCATCAGGCGCACCGTTTCCATAACGAAATGCTGAATCTGTTCCTTAAATTCTCTGCAAGCGATGACAAGCAGAAAAAAGTGAATATCGCGATTGTGGGCGGCGGTGCGACCGGCGTTGAGCTGTCTGCCGAGCTGCATAATGCGGTGAAACAGCTGCACAGCTACGGTTTTGAAGGGCTGGACAGCGATGCGCTGAACGTCACGCTGGTGGAAGCGGGTGAGCGTATTCTGCCTGCGTTGCCTCCGCGTATTTCCGGGGCTGCGCATCAGGAACTGACCAAGCTGGGCGTTCGTGTGCTCACGCAAACCATGGTGACCAGCGCCGATAAAAACGGCCTGAACACCAAGTCAGGCGAATTCATTGATGCTGACCTGATGGTATGGGCTGCCGGAATCAAAGCACCTGATTTCATGAAAGATATCGCAGGCCTGGAAACTAACCGTATCAACCAGTTAGTGGTCGAGCCTACGCTGCAAACCACGCGTGATCCGAATATTTATGCGATCGGCGACTGTGCATCCTGCCCGCAGCCGTCCGGCGGCTTTGTGCCACCGCGCGCTCAGTCAGCGCACCAGATGGCGTCCCGCTGCTTCGCCAATATCATGGCGCAGCGCAAAGGGCAGAGCCTGAAACCTTACGTTTATAAAGATCACGGCTCATTGGTTTCCCTTTCACGCTTCAGTACTGTCGGCAGCCTGATGGGGAATCTGATGCGCGGATCCATGATGATTGAAGGGCGTATGGCGCGTCTGGTTTATGTTTCCCTGTACCGCATGCACCAGATTGCGCTGCACGGTTATATTAAAACTGGCCTGATGATGCTGGTCGGCGGGATCAACCGTGTGATCCGTCCGCGCCTGAAACTGCACTGATACTGAACAGCCGGCTTTTTTTCTGAGCGGGCTGAATCGTTTCATACCTAAAAGCCTGTTTCTTACAGGCTTTTTTTCATTTTTCACATTCTCCACACGAGAAGCATAAGATTCTGCTTTTTTACTTTGTCAGCTAAGAATTCTCTGAAACACCCCGTTACACCCGTCATTCCTCTCACTTACAGAGTTCGTCTTATTGTTCACTGACATTTCCTTGTGCAGACTTAACAATAAGTTTACAGAAGGCGATTCACGCACGCCGCTCCTCAGATGTGTTGCTGTCCACTGAGGTGTCCCCGAATCCGGGACAATTGCGTGGTAACATTTTCGGAGGAAGTCCTGTGAACAAGTCAATGTTAGCTGGGGTCGGTATTGGTGTGGCTGCGGCGTTGGGCATTGCTGGCGTTGCGAGCATGAACGTTTTTTCATCGGGTCCGGAGTACGCGCAGGTAGTCAGCGCGACGCCGATCAAAGAGACCACCAAAACCCCGCGTCAGGAATGCCGCAACGTGACGGTGACTCATCGTCGTCCTGTACAGGATGAACATCAGATCACCGGTTCCGTGCTGGGTGCCGTTGCCGGTGGCGTACTGGGACACCAGTTTGGCGGTGGCCGCGGACGTGATGTCGCGACGGTAGCCGGTGCGCTGGGTGGCGGTTACGCCGGTAACCGTGTGCAGAGCAGCATGCAGGAAAATGATACGTACACGACTCAGCAGCAGCGCTGTAAAACCGTGTACGACAAAGAGGACAAAACGCTCGGGTATGATGTGACCTACAAAATAGGCGATCAGCAAGGGAAAGTTCGTATGGACCACGATCCGGGCACTCAAATTCCGCTGGATAAAAGCGGTCAGCTGCAGCTTACCCGTTCGTAATTTCCCGGTAAGCCGGATAAAAAAGCCTGAGGTTTTCCTCAGGCTTTTTTGTGCACTGAAATCAGCCCTGGTTTCAGGCTGCGGCGTTTTCCTGCGCTATTCCGTTCTTGTGTTTCACAATGTCAGCCATCACCGCCAGCGCGATTTCTGCCGGCGTTTTGCTGCCAATCGGTAATCCAACCGGGGCGTGCAGGCGGGAAAAATCCTCTGTCGTAAAATCCGCGATGGTTTGCAGACGCTCACGGCGGCGTGCGCTGTTACGCTGCGACCCCATCGCACCAATGTAAAATGCTGGCGTATTGACCGCTTCCATCAGGGTCAGATCATCCATTCTCGGGTCATGAGTCAGCGCGACAATGGCGGTATTCGCATGACAGCTTTTTTGCTCGAGATATTTTGCAGGAAACTGTTTTTCCAGCCGGATATCCGCTTTAAGCGACGGCAAAAAGTTTTCCAGCACGTCCTCGCGGCATTCACATACCACCACTTCAAATCCCAGCGCGCAGGCAAAATCAGCGCAATACAGCGCGACACTCGACAATCCGGCAATCAGCAGACGCGGCGGGGCGGCCAGATGCAGGGTAATGCAATCGTCGTTACGCATCACCTGAGTCGCATTATGATAATTTGTCAGTTCCAGATGGTCGCAGGCTGCGGGCAGGGTAAGTGACTTGGTGAGCGCGTAATGCCCGGCCAGCGCCATCCCCATTCTCTGCAGATAATCCATATTGTTTTGTGTCGCCGGTAAATACTCGATCAGCACATCCAGCGAACCGCCGCACGGCAGGGCAATATTCGGCGTCAGACCGCCTTCTCCGTAACGCACAATCTGACTGGCCTGCTGATATTCACCCGCAGCAATGCGTTGCAGAAAATCCTCTTCCACACAGCCGCCGGAAAGCGAACCACAAAAATGACCGCTGGCATTGGCCACCATCAACGCGCCGGGCGCACGCGGGGAAGAACCGTAAGTGGTCAGCACGGTACACAGCCAGACCGGATGGTGCGCCAGCCAGTCGCTGGCCTGTGCAATGACCTGATTATCAAGATGTTGCATACATATTTCCGTTCGAAACGCGCGCTGAAAGCTGGGAAGGCAGATCGATATCGCGGATCACCGCAGGATTATTGAAATCTACGCGCAGAATTTCATGACTGTAGATCAGTTCCCGCGCGCCCTGGTCGCCGCGCAATTGCAGCAACTTTTCCCTGAGCGGGCAGGCAAATCCTACCGGATGCCCCGGTGCGTTTTGCCAGTAAGGGCGAACAACCAAAGCGCTGCGCAAGGTATCAGCCACGGCGATAAAAATATCCGGTGTCACAAAAGGCATGTCCGCAAGATGAATTAACCATCCGTCCCAGTCCGGCGTATCCCGCACGCCAGCGGCAATGGATTCACCGGTTCCGCCCGTTTCGGCCAGCGTCACCGGCACCTTCGCGCGTGCGCAACTGTCCTGAACCGGCACATTATCCGGACGGGTAACGACGTGAACCCGCAGTCCGCTGGCTATGGTCTGCGCCAGCGTAGCGTCGAAAACCGTGACAGAGTTTTCTGCTGTTTTAGCCATTACCGCATTGAGTTTATTGCCCGTACCGCCCGCGGCGATAAACCGGTTTCCTGTACCCGCTGCGAGAAGAAGAATGCCTGCCATTTTGCGTCTGTCCCTTTTGTACATTGTTTGCGCAACATGAATAATTATCCCATCTTTTTGCGCAAGTTTGTGAACGAAATATTAAAAATGTGTAATCGATCATTACTTAATTCGAACTGAAAACCTATAATCGCCCGCGATAAGCGGTATTTACAGCATTTACTGCAAGCTGTAAATGTGCCGAAAAATAAGAAAGACAATAAGAAGCAAGGAAATTTATGAGCAATTTCAACCCGTCCAGGCGGCGCTTTGTCAAAGGCGCTGTGATCGCTGGCGTCTCTGTTTATCTCGCCCCGTTACACAGCAAGGCCTACGCCGCGCTGTTTGAAGAGAAAATTCTCCAGTCACCACAATGGGATGCGCAAAACAAACGCGTCCGTTTCCGTATCGATGGCAAAGCGAAGGTTATGGGACAGAAAGTCTTTGCCCGCGATATCCGCGCCAAAGACATGCCGCACTGGCCGCAAAAACAGGCCCATGCTTTTATCCTGCGCGTAACGCAGGCTGACCGTGTTTATTCCGGGCTGGATTTATCGCTGCTCGGCGACGATTTACAGCCGGATCAGCTGGTCACTGCCGACGTGCTGGCGCGCGACGGTCTGGCTTTCCCGGCATTCTATGGCGAAGACATGTTGCTGCCGGCAGGCAAAACGCCAGCCTATCTTGGACAAGCGGTCGCCATCCTGGTCTATCAGGATTTTGCCAAATTCCGTTTTGCTAAAAATGCACTGAAATTTAAAGACGGTGTGTTGCGTTACGGTGAAACCACCGGGCCGCTGGAACGCGATCCGTGGGGAACGTTCCGCTTCGTTCGCGTCGGCGGCGAAACCGCCTATGAAGACGATAAGTTCTCCAGCCTGAAAGATATGCCAGTCTTCCCCGTCGGCATGCGCAAACACCTGCCAGTCTGGCCGGAAGGGCGTGAAGGCGGGAAGCTCGATCAGCAGGGCATGTTCTATGCGGGCGAAATGGCGGATGAAATGAAATCGCCACCGCAGGACTGGCTGGTGATGTCACGCCGTTTCACCACGCAATCCGTGGATACTTCCGCGCTTGAGCCGGATAACGCCAACGGCTGGTACGACGCCGCGACGCAAACGTTGCATATGGTGGTGCCAACGCAGTCGCCGCAGGAAGTGGCGGACGAAATGCCGCGCATGATGGCAAAAGGTCACCGCACGGTGAAAACGCTGATCCTGCATCCGTGTTATACCGTCGGTTACGGCTCGAAAGATCACTACAACTTCCCGTATTACGGCGCAGTCGCGGCGATGTACGGCGACGGTTTGCCGGTGCGTCTGGCGAATGACCGCTTCGAACAGTTCCAGTCCGCGCTGAAACGCCATGCGTTTGATATGAATTACGACATCGCCGTGAACCGCGAAACCGGGATGTTGCAGTCTTTCCATGCAGCAATGACCGCAGACGGCGGCGGGCGCAGCAACTTTACGCCGTCGGTGGTGATGGTGGGCGCAACAGCGGCGCAGTCGATTTACTATTTCCCGAAAAGTGATCTATCCGCGGTCGGGCTGGCCTCGCGCGCGCTCGACGCCGGATCTGCACGCGGTTACGGCACGCTGCAAAGTATGGCTGCTACCGAAATGATGATGGATGAGCTGGCCGCTGAACTGAAGCTGGATCCGATTGCGTTTCGCATGCGCAACGTCCTGAAATCGGGCATGAAAAACACACAAGGTGCCATTCCTGCCGGCGCAATCCGTGCGGATGAAGTGCTGGAAAAAGCCGCCGTTCACCCGTTATGGACAGAGCGTAAGAAGCGCAAAGCCGAATATGAAAGCCAGAATCCGGGCAAACGCTATGGCGTCGGTTTTGGGTGTGTGCAGAAAGACTTCGGCACCGGTGCGGAAACCTCTTTCGCCCGCGTGGAGCTCAGTGAAAAAGGCGAAATCAGCCTGTGGCACAGCGGCGCAGAAATGGGTACGGGAATGTCCACGTCCCAGTCCGTTTTGTGCGCCGAATGGCTGGGAAAACCGGCTGAACAGGCGCATTTCTCAGTGACAGACTGGTCAGTGCTGCCGGTGGAAACCAGCGGCGACCCGTACATTATGTCGCAGGAAGAGCAGGACAAACTGCAAACCAATCCCCGCTGGTCACCATCTTACTGCTCGCCATCGAGCGCCAGTAACTCGGCTTATTACTTCTCTCACAGCACCCGCGAAGCGGCGCGCCTGATCTTCGACAACGGAATCTGGCCGGCGGCGATGGCTATCTGGCAAACCGGCATCGGTGGCGGACAGGCTGCCCCTTATGTTGTGCGCAAAGAAGATGCCCGCTGGGTGGAAGGCGGTCTGACCGCCAACGGCATGCAGATTCTCAGCCTCGAAATGCTGGCAAAAAAAGTCTACGAAATGAAAGGCATGACCGGCGCAGCGGTTCACGTCTTCAACCGCTGGCAGTGGGCAGAAGCTGATTTCACGCTGAACAACGTGCGTCAGCGCATTCCGGTGGATGGCATGTCTGTGCGCCACGGTGCGGATCCATTCCAGACTCTGGCGCGTGACGCGGTGTATTACCCGCCAACACAGCGCAATAACGCGTCGGTGACCTATTACAGCGCAGTCGGCACGCTGGCCGAAATCTCGGTGGAAATCGCGACCGGTAAAGTTGAGTTGCTGACGCACCATTCGATTATGGAATGCGGCAATCTTATCGTCCCTGAGCTGGTTTCCGGCCAGTTGCAGGGCGGGCTGGCGATGGGCATCGGCCACGCATTGCACGAGTATTTGCCACTGTATGAAGACGGGCCGGGCAACGGAACCTGGAATTTCAACCGCTACCATTTGCCGCGCGCCAGTGATGTGGCGGTCTGGAAACAGACCAGCGACATTCTGCCTGCGCTGTCGGAAACCGATCCGCCGAAAGGCATGGCCGAAGTCGTGATGATCCCGGTCGTCGCCGCGCTGGTAAACGCCATCGCCGATGCCACCGGCCACCGTTTCCGTGATTTGCCCGTCCGTGCTGAAAATATTCGTGAGGTTTTACAATGAGCATCAAAACGCAGCCTTTAGAGCTGACTATCAACAATCAACATTACGGCCCGCTGGACGTTCCCGAAGGTCTGATGATGATCGACTTTCTTCACGAATATGTGGCGCTGACCGGTTCCCGCCTTGGCTGCGGGCAGGGGATTTGTCACGCCTGTGTGGCGATTGTCGATCATGAAAGCGGCACCAGCGAAGAAGTGCGCACCTGTATTACCGGCGCACATTTCTTTAACGGCAAAAAAGTGCGAACCGTCGAAGGCCACGCCAAAACCGATGACAAAGGCGAAGTCCAGCTGTCTCCGGTTCAGCAGGCGTTTCTGGAACATTACAGCTTCCAGTGCGGTTACTGCACGCCGGGTTTTGTGAATGCGGCAACGCTGCTGCTTGAGCGTCTGGAAAAAAATCCAATTGCGCTGAATGAACTGGAAGGCGCGATTGAAGCGGCGCTGGAAAATCACATCTGCCGCTGTACCGGTTACGTGCGGTATTACGAAGCTGTGCGTGATGTTGTGATGAAAACCCCAGGTCTGATCCGGGAGCACGCGTGATGAAGAAACGTCTTTTTCTCCTGCTGCTGGCGGTAATTATCATCGTCGTGGCGGTGCTCTGGTGGCGAGAAAACCGCACGCCGGACGAGCCGGTTCAAAAGGTCACGGCGGATACCACACAGATCGAACGTGGCCGTTATCTGGTTCAGGCCTCCGACTGCGCCGCGTGCCATACCGCATCCGGCGGCGCACCGCTGGCGGGCGGTTATCCGCTGGAAACGCCGTTCGGCAAAATCTTTGGCAGCAATCTGACGCCGTCAGCTGACGACGGTATTGGCCGCTGGACGTCGGATGATTTCTATCTGGCGCTGACCCAGGGCGTTGCGCCGGGCGGACGTCATCTGTATCCGGCGATGCCCTACACGTCATACAAAGGCGTGACCCGCAAAGATTCTGACGATATGTATGCGTTTCTGATGACGCGTCCGGCGGTGAATCAGCCGGTGCCGGAAAACGAAATGCCGTTCCCGTTCAACCAGCGTATGGCGATGATTGGCTGGAACCTGTTGTTCCGCACCAGTGACCCGATGCCTGCCAGTTCGCAGGGAAATTCTGCTGACTGGCAGCGGGGGCAGTACCTGACGGATGTGCTCGGCCACTGCGGCGAATGCCATACACCCCGCGGCGCGCTGGGACAGATGCATACCGATAACAACCTGAAAGGCGGAACGCTGGGGCGGATCACTGCGCCGGACATTTCGCCGCAGGCGCTGGCGCAGCGCGGCTGGAACCCGGCAGATCTCAGCCGTTTCCTCGCGACCGGCATTGCACCGCAGGGATCGGCGTTTGATGAAATGCACAAAGTTATTGATCTCAGTACCCGTCATCTGACCGAAGCCGATCACCGTGCGATCGTCACGTATTTGCTGGGCGACAAACCGCCAGCGGCCGTGCCGGTGAGCATCGGGCAGGGCGGTAATGATGCCGGTCGCATCACTTATCTGGATCAGTGTTCCGGATGTCATATGGCGGACGGGTCCGGCAAACCGCACGTTGCGGTGGCGATGCAGAACAACGCCACCCTGCGCCAGCCGGATGGCCGTAATCTGATTGTCTCAGTGCTGGATGGTTTACCGGCGCAGGGCTTTCCGGACGGAGAAAGCATGCAGCCGATGCCGGGCTTTGCGGAGCGACTGAACGACGCGCAGATTGCCGAAATGGTGAATTACCTGCGTGTGACATTCGGCGGTTTGCCGGGCGATATCACGCCCGAGCAGGTGAAAGCGCTGCGTAAACCGTAGCGCGCTGATAAAGCATAAAAAAGCCCGGTGAATGAGATATTCACCGGGCTTTTTATTTTATGATGATAGCCGTCAGATAAGATGTTCTGCAAACTCCCCGAGCATGTCGCCGACAAACTTCAGGCGTTTTGGCCGGTCGGTGAGATCGAGCGTAAACTTCAGTTTGGTCGGGCCATCAAGGCGGTAAACCTGCGGCTGTTTTTGCAGCAGCCCAATCAGGAAGCCCGGATCCACGCGGTTTTTATCGCCAAATTCAATGAATCCGCCACGTTCATTGCCTTCAATACGCTTGATGCCCAGCGTTTTCGCGTTCAGGCGCAGCACGGCAATCTGCAACAAATTACGCGCACCGTCCGGCAGCGTGCCGAACCGGTCAATCAGCTCGACGCGCAGTTCATCCAGCTCGCCTTCAGTTTTAGCACTGGCGATACGCTTGTAGAGTGACAGACGCGTATTGACGTCAGGAATGAAGTCCTCCGGCAACAGCGCAGGCATGCGCATTTCAACTTCGGTCTGGCTGGTGGTCAGATCTTCCAGCGACGGCTCGCGGCCTTCTTTCAGCGCTTCGACGGCGTTTTCCAGCAGTTCCATATACAGCGAGAAACCGATGCTGGTCATCTGGCCGCTCTGGCCTTCGCCGAGCAGTTCACCGGCCCCGCGGATTTCAAGGTCGTGTGTTGCCAGCGCAAAACCGGCACCCAGATCTTCGAGCGACGCGATGGCTTCCAGACGTTTGTGCGCATCCGTTGACATCGCTTTCGGCGGCGGCGTTAGCAGATAAGCATACGCCTGATGATGCGAACGTCCGACGCGGCCACGCAGCTGATGCAACTGCGCCAGCCCGAAGTGATCCGCGCGTTCAATAATAATGGTGTTCGCCGTCGGAATATCGATACCGGTTTCAATGATGGTGGTACACACCAGCACGTTGAAACGCTGATGGTGGAAATCATTCATCACGCGTTCGAGGTCGCGTTCGCGCATCTGGCCGTGGCCGATGGCAATACGTGCTTCCGGCACCAGCTCCGCCAGACGCTGCGTGGCTTTCTCGATATTTTCGACATCGTTGAATAAGTAGTAAACCTGCCCGCCGCGCAGGATTTCACGCAGAATGGCCTCGCGAACCACCAGGCTGTCGTACTCACGCACGAACGTTTTGACGGCCATACGTCGCGCCGGTGGCGTGGCAATAATCGACAAATCGCGCATCCCGCTCATCGCCATATTCAGCGTGCGCGGAATTGGCGTGGCGGTGAGGGTGAGAATATCGACGTCCGCACGCATCGCTTTGATGCGTTCTTTATGACGCACGCCGAAGCGGTGTTCTTCATCGACAATCAGCAGGCCGAGGTCTTTCCAGCGCAAATCACTTTGCAGCAATTTATGCGTTCCGATAATGATATCGACCTTGCCTTCGACTGCATCTTCCAGCACCGCGTTTTGCTCTTTGGCGCTGCGGAAACGGGACATCATTTCAATGCGCACCGGCCAGCTGGCGAAACGGTCGCGGAAGTTATCGAAATGCTGTTGCGCCAGCAGCGTGGTGGGTACAAGAACCGCGACCTGTTTATTGTTGGAGACTGCGAGAAACGCCGCGCGCATCGCCACTTCGGTTTTGCCAAAGCCGACGTCGCCGCACACCAGACGATCCATCGCCAGCGGCTGCGTCATGTCGGTAAGAACGGCGTTGATGGCCTGCGCCTGATCCGGCGTGGTTTCAAACGGGAATGCCTGGCAGAACAACTGGTACTGCTCTTTATCATGCTTAAAGGCAAAACCGGCTTTCGCTTCGCGCTGGGCGTAGATATCCAGCAGTTCGGCGGCCACGTCGCGCACTTTCTCAGCGGCTTTCTGACGGGCTTTCGACCAGGCTTCACCGCCCAGTTTATGCAGCGGCGCACTTTCATCCGCGCCTCCGGCATAACGGCTGATCAGATGCAGGGATGACACCGGCACGTAAAGTTTGTCTTCACCGGCGTAGGTCAGTATCAGGTATTCAGCGGTAATCCCGCCTGTTTCCAGCGTGGTCAGGCCAAGGTAACGGCCTACGCCGTGCTCAACGTGAACCACCGGCTGACCGGGGCGCAGCTCTGCAAGATTGCGGATCAGCGTATCGGTGTTAATCGAGCGGCGGGTGTCCTGACGACGACGCGCCACACGCTCACCGAGCAAATCACTTTCACAAATCAGCGCCAGCTGTTTATCCGCATCAAGAAAACCACGTTCACACGCACCGATCATGATGTAGCGACCGGCCGTTTCGGCTTCTTCAATACGGGTAATCAAAGCGGGCATCAGTTTAATGCGCGCCAGCAAATCTTGCAGCGTTTCGCGGCGGCCTTCACTTTCCACCGAGAACACCAGGCTGCCCGCGAAAGATTCATTGAACCGGCGCAGGTTATCCATCGGCGCTTTATTTTGCGGCTGAACGGATAAATCCGGCAGTTTTTCGTAGCTCAGGTTGGTGTTGGCGGCTTTCTTGGGAAGTGAATCTGTACGCAGCTGAACGCGAGGCCAGGCTTTCAGTTCGGCGTGCAGCGAGTCGACGCGCAACCAGAGATTTTCCGGTTCGAGCAGCGGACGCATCGGATCCACGCGGCGGCTTTCATAACGCTGACAGGCATCCTGCCAGAAACGCTCGGCTGCGGCTTCCAGATCGCCGGTATTGAGCACCAGCGTGTTTTCCGGCAAATAGCTGAAGAGCGTGGTCAGCGGCTGGCTGAAAAACAGTGGCTGCCAGTATTCGATACCGGCGGGGAAGGTGCCTTTGCTGACCTGCTGGTAAACGTGCTCGGCATCGCGGCGCACTTCGAATTTCTCGCGCCACTGGCTGCGGAACAGTTCGATGGCGTTTTTATCGGTCGGAAATTCGTGCGCAGGCAGCAGATTGATGTGGTCCACTTCGGTCAGCGTACGCTGGGTATCCACGTCAAAAATACGCAGGCTGTCGATTTCATCGTCGAAGAAATCGATGCGGTACGGCTCTTCGCTGCCCATCGGGTATAAGTCGAGCAGGGCGCCACGGGTGGCAAACTCACCGTGTTCCATCACCTGATCGACGCTGCGGTAACCCGCCTGTTCCAGCTGTGAGCGCAGTTTGTCGCGCGAAAGCTGCTGGCCTTTTTTCATCACCAGCGCATGGCCGTGCAGGAACTCATGCGGGCAGACGCGCTGCATCAGCGTATTCACCGGCAGAATGATAATGCCGCGTTCCATCGTTGGAAGCTGATACAAACTGGAAAGACGCGACGAAATGATTTCCTGATGCGGTGAAAAACTGTCGTAAGGCAGCGTTTCCCAGTCCGAAATACTCAGGACTTTATGATCGGTAAATTGTTGAATTTCATCGCGCAGGCGCAGGGCATTTTGCATATCCGGCGCAATCAGCAGGATTGGGCCCGTGTGGCGTTCACTGATTTGGGCGCATTCAAGCGCGCAGGCGGAGCCGGTAAGCTGCCCTAACTGGCGGGTATCGCCCGGGCGTTCAGGCAGCGAATAACGATAATCTTGAGACATAGGCTGTTTTGCGTTCTCGTTTTTGGCGGCTGTCGGAGGCCAATTAGCAGACCGTATCTTGCTTTGCAGGGGTAACCGGGGTCAACCCGTTGTCTGTATAAAATGGTCAACGGCGTCACAAACTTAAACCGATTACTTTGGGTTAGTGGTTCCATAAAGCGGTGCTAGCCTTTATTATCCTTGATCACTTTAGTCTGCGCCATGCACTTATTTGCGGCCAAGCACTTAAAACGGAAGTCATGTATCAACCTGTCGCGTTATTTATAGGCCTGCGCTACATGCGCGGGCGTGCTTCGGACCGCTTTGGGCGGTTTGTCTCCTGGTTATCCACCATTGGCATCACTCTCGGGGTGATGGCGCTGGTAACCGTCTTGTCAGTGATGAACGGTTTTGAGAAGGATCTGGAAGGTAACATTCTGGGTCTGATGCCTCAGGCGCTGATCACGGCACCGAACGGTTCAGTCGACCCGCAGAAAATCACCCACGATCAGGTTTCCGCGCTGAAAAGCGTGAACCGCGCCGTGCCGCTGACCACCGGTGATGTGGTGCTGCAAAGCCCCGGCAGCGTGGCAGTGGGCGTCATGCTCGGCGTCGATCCTGACCAGAAAGATCCGCTGGCGAAATACCTGATTGGCGTCGCCCAGCAGGAACTGCAACCGGGCAAATACAACATCATCCTCGGTGACCAGCTGGCACAACAGCTTAAAGTCCGTCGGGGCGATCAGTTGCGTCTGATGGTGACCAGCGTCAGCCAGTTCACACCGGTCGGGCGTGTGCCAAGCCAGCGCCTGTTTACTGTGATCGGAACTTTTTCCGCCAACAGCGAAGTCGATGGTTACCAGATGCTGGTCAATATTCAGGACGCATCGCGCCTGATGTTATACCCGAAAGGTAACGTCACAGGCTGGCGTTTATTCCTCGATAAACCGCTGGACGTCGATACCCTGAGCCAGCAAAAACTGCCGGACGGTGCCAGCTGGAAAGACTGGCGCGAGCGCCGCGGCGAGCTGTTCCAGGCCGTGCGCATGGAAAAAAATATGATGGGCCTGCTGCTCAGCCTGATTGTTGCCGTTGCCGCGTTTAACATTATTACGTCGCTGGGTTTGCTGGTGATGGAGAAACAGGCCGAAGTGGCGATTTTACAAACGCAGGGCCTGAGCCGCCGCCAGATTATGGCGCTGTTTATGGTGCAGGGCGCGAGTGCCGGTGTGATTGGCGCACTGCTCGGTGCCTTGCTCGGCGTGCTGCTCGCCACGCAGCTCAACTCGATTATGCCAGCCCTCGGTCTGATGCTGGATGGCGGTTCGCTGCCGGTCGATATTGAACCGGTTCAGGTAGTGGTCATCGCGATTGTTGCGATGGCTATCGCTTTATTGTCAACGCTTTACCCTTCCTGGCGCGCTGCTGCCACCCACCCCGCAGAGGCTTTACGTTATGAGTAATTCTTTATTATTGCAGTGTGACAACCTCTGTAAGACTTATCAGGAAGGCAAAATGCACACCGATGTATTGCGTGACGTGAGTTTCGCGATGCAACCGGGTGAGATGATGGCGATTGTCGGGACGTCCGGTTCCGGCAAAAGTACGTTGCTGCATTTGCTGGGTGGCCTGGATTCCCCGACGTCTGGCGAAGTAATTTTTAAAGGCAAGTCGCTGAACGCGATGTCCTCTTCGGCGAAATCAGAACTGCGCAATCGTGAACTGGGCTTCATTTATCAGTTTCACCATTTGCTGCCGGATTTCACCGCGCTGGAAAACGTGGCGATGCCGCTGCTGATCGGCAAAAAGAAATCTGCTGAAGTGCAGGAACGCGCGATGGCGATGCTGGAAGCGGTGGGTTTACAACATCGCAGCAATCACCGTCCTTCTGAGCTTTCCGGCGGCGAACGTCAGCGTGTGGCGATTGCCCGCGCATTGGTCAATAATCCTTCTCTGGTGCTGGCGGATGAACCGACCGGTAACCTGGATCAGCGCAACGCTGACAGTATTTTTGAACTGCTGGGTGAGCTGAATGTGCGTCAGGGCACGGCATTTCTGGTAGTGACGCATGATTTGCATCTGGCGAACCGTCTGACACGTCAGCTGGAAATGCGTGACGGCAAGCTGCAGCAGGATTCGATGTTGCTGGGAGCGAAGTAATGTCAGGCATTCCATTTTCTTTACTGATTGGCCTGCGGTTCAGCCGTGGCCGTCGTCGCAGCGGCATGGTTTCACTGATTTCAGTGATTTCAACGTTGGGTATCGCGCTGGGCGTGGCCGTGCTGATCGTCGGGCTGAGTGCGATGAACGGCTTTGAGCGCGAGCTGAAAGAGCGTGTGCTGGCCGTCGTACCGCACGGTGAAATCCGTCCAGTGAATCAGCCGTTTAACGACTGGCAGGGCGTGCTCGACCGTGTTGAAAAAGTGCCGGGAATTGTGGCCGCTGCGCCGTACATTCAGTTCAACGGACTGATTGAACACGGTGCCAAACTGCGTGCAATCCAGCTGAAAGGCGTGGATCCGCAGAGCGAACCGCGTGTCAGCGCCGCGCCGAAATTTGTGCAGAATAACGCCTGGCAAAACTTTAAAGCCGGGCAGCAACAGCTGATCCTCGGCAAGGGCGTGGCGGACGCGGTAGGGGTAAAACAGGGTGACTGGGTGACCGTGATGATCCCTAACAGTGACCCTGAAATGAAACTGTTGCAGCCAAAACGCATCCGTTTACAGGTCGCCGGGATTTTACAACTCAGCGGACAGCTTGATCACAGTCTCGGCATGGTGCCGCTGGCCGATGCGCAGCAATATCAGGATATGGGAACCAGCGTAACGGGCATTGATATCAAAGTGAATGATGTCTTTGCCGCACAAAAACTGGTGCACGACGCCGGTGAAGTCACCCACGCTTACGTCTACATTAGTAGCTGGATTGGTACTTACGGCTACATGTACCGCGATATCCAGATGGTCCGCGCCATTATGTACATGGCGATGGTACTGGTGATCGGCGTGGCCTGCTTCAACATCGTGTCGACGCTGGTGATGGCGGTAAAAGATAAAAGCAGCGATATTGCGATTTTGCGCACATTGGGCGCGAAAGATGGGCTTATCCGCGCTGTCTTCATCTGGTACGGTTTACTGGCGGGGCTGGTCGGCAG